>CACYBJ010000098.1 GCA_902772565.1 uncultured Lachnospiraceae bacterium
CGAAAACGACCTGGAAACCGCCATTGAGACAGCGCTTGGAGGAAATGTTCAGAATATCGTCACCAGGACTCAGGAGACTGCCAAGGACTGTATCGAGTACTTAAAGAGCAATAAGATGGGTCGTGCCACCTTTATACCTCTTGATATAGTTAAGCCCCGTAAGGACGAATTCGATTCGGATGTATTCTCCATGAAGGGTGTGATCGGCAGGGCATCCGACGTCGTTAAGTATGACAAAGAGTATGAGCCGGCAGTAAGGTACCTTCTTGGAAGATATCTTGTGGTAGACAATTACGAGAATGCTCTTAAGGTATTTACCAAGTATGACAAGAAGCATTTTGTTGTAACCAAAAACGGAGAACTCTTTGCTCCGGGCGGTGCCGTATCCGGCGGTGCTTTCAAGAATAACAGCAATCTTCTGGGAAGAAAGCGTGAAATCGACGAACTTGAAGAAGCCCTTAAGAAAGCCAAAGAGAATACAGAAAAACTTGAAGCGGAAGTAGCCGAAAAGCGTTCCGAAAGAGAAGCCGTAAGAGAGAATCTTACCAAAATGAAAAACGAGCTTAACGACCTTTATGTTGAGCTTAATACGGCAAAGATAAATCTTAATCATGCCAGCGAGCAGGCCAAGTCCTTTAAGGACCGTGAGAACGAACTGGACCTTGAAATGTCTGTTCTCGACAAGGAAAGCGACGAACTTAATAAGGTGCTTTCCGGTCTTAATTCCAAGATTGCCGATGAGGATGCTCATGCAAACGAGGAAGAAAAGAAGGCAGGAGAAATAGCAAGAAAACTTGCCAAGGCCAGAGCGGAACTGGATGAACTTAATCTTTCCAACATCGAAAAGATGACAGTGGTAAATACCGCTGTTGCCAATATCGATCATGTTAAGGAAAACATTGCGAGAGTTGAAGGTGAAATAGAGGGTGTTAAGGCAGAAGAGGAGGAACTTCTCAAGACCAGAGCCGACTCTGCCAAAGAACTTCAGGAAAAGCAGGACATGATCGACAAGCGCAAGGAAGAAGGTCTTGCCCAGGAAGCCCTTATTGCAAAGAAGGACGAAGTAATTGCCGAACTTGAAAAATCCGGAGAGGAAATGAGCAGGAAGAACAAGGAGTTCTTCGACGCCAGCCAGAAGCTGAGCGAGCACATTAACGCTCTTGACAAGGAAGACTTCAGACTTAAGGCTCAGAAGGACCGTCTTACGGAATCGCTTGACGGCCTTACAAAGCACATGTGGGATGAGTATGAACTTACGGTTTCCGCAGCAAAGGAAATTGTTCTTACCATCGATCCGACCACGGTTACCAAGAAGGGCATATACGACCTTCGTGCTCGTATCCGTTCCCTTGGAGACGTAAACGTAGGTGCCATTGAAGAATACAAAGAGACCAGCGAACGTTACGAGTTCTTAAAGACTCAGAGAGACGATATCATAAAGGCCCAGAAGGCTCTTGAAAATATTATCGAAGAGCTCGATGAGGACATGAAGAAGCAGTTCCTCCTTACCTTCGAGGAAGTAAACAAGCGATTCAATACCATATTCGGAGAACTCTTCGGAGGCGGCAGCGGCAAACTGGAACTTGTGGAAGAAGAAAACGTTCTGGAAGCCGGCGTAAGGATCATAGCACAGCCTCCGGGCAAGAAACTTCAGAATATGATGCAGCTTTCCGGTGGAGAAAAGGCTCTCACAGCCATATCGCTGCTGTTTGCCATTCTTGACCTTAAGCCTACACCATTCTGTCTTCTTGACGAAATTGAGGCTGCCCTTGATGATTCCAACGTTTCCAGATTCGCCAATTATCTGCAGAAACTTACAAATCATACGCAGTTCATCGTTATCACTCACAGAAGAGGTACTATGGCAGCGGCAGATTCCCTCTACGGTATTACCATGCAGGAGAAGGGTGTATCCACTCTTGTCAGCGTAAATCTTGTGGAGAGCGATCTGAAATAAACATTAAAAAAGAGGGTACAATTAATGGGTTTATTCTCAATATTTAAAAACGGACTGGCCAAGACCAGAAAAAGTCTTGCAGACGGTCTGGAATTCGTATTAAACGGATTTACAAACATAGATGACGAGTTTTACGAGGAAATCGAAGAAATCCTTGTAATGGCCGATATCGGTGTCGAAACCACCGAGTTTATCCTTGACAGCCTTAAGGAAAAAGTGGCCGAAAAGCACATTACAAAACCTGTGGAATGCAGGGAAGTGCTCATCGAAAGCATTAAAGAACAGATGTCCGTTCCGGCAGATGCATATGCCTTTGAAGAGAACAAGTCGGTTCTTCTTATGATAGGCGTAAACGGCGTAGGCAAGACCACAACCTGCGGAAAGATAGCAGGCAAGCTTAAGAGCGAAGGCAAAAAGGTAATGCTTTGCGCGGCAGATACATTCAGAGCCGGCGCCATCGACCAGCTGGCTGAATGGTCTAAGAGAGCCGATGTGGAACTCATAGCCCAGCAGGAAGGTTCCGACCCGGCTGCGGTGGTTTATGATGCTGTAAATGCAGCCAAGTCCAGAAAGGCCGATATCCTTATTTGCGATACGGCAGGAAGACTTCATAACAAGAAGAATCTTATGGATGAACTTGGCAAGATCAACAGAATAATCGACAGAGAGTATCCGGATGCCATAAGAGAGACCCTGGTGGTTCTTGACGGTACCACCGGACAGAATGCTCTGGTACAGGCCAAACAGTTTAACGAGGCTGCGAAGATTACCGGTATAGTAATGACCAAGCTTGACGGAACCGCAAAGGGCGGTATAGCCATTGCGGTACAGCGTGAACTGGGAATACCCGTAAAGTATATCGGCGTCGGAGAAAGAATTGAAGATCTTCAGAGATTCGATCCCGATACTTTTGTGGATGCTTTGTTTGCAAGAGACGAAGATACGGAAGAAGAGTAAGTAAGGCCTGCGGCAGTCCGCAGGCTTTTTCATTGATAGTCATGGATTATTCCGGTTTTTTTTGTGAAAGCCGGGCGTTTTTTCGTGATTTTTCTGCGAAAGCCCTGTATTTATTGGATTTGAGGAGTGTATCGGTCGGTTTTCTTGTGTAAATTGTATAAAAAATCCAAGAAATAATATACAAGTCCCACATAGGGGACAGGTTAAGATTTATTATACGTTTGAAAAATGACGAAAAAGCAATCCGAAATTCGTTATTTTAGACGATGCAAAACAAAAAACGATTAATTAGAATTGTTTTAAAGGCATCGGTTGAAATTTGAGAAAATCGAACAAAAGTTTGCAAGTTTTGTTGACACACCGGTCAAGCAGTGGTATTATACGTTTGAACGGATGTTCGAAAAACCGATACTAAAGAATATTTTGGAGGTTTACATGATAAGCGAAGAAAAGAAAAGAGCATTGGAGGCTGCAGTCTCACAAATCGAAAAGAGCTACGGAAAAGGCTCCCTCATGAAACTCGGAGACAACTCCAAGGACACAACCATTCAGGCTGTTCCCACAGGTTCCTTAGGACTTGATATTGCTCTCGGTATCGGTGGTCTTCCAAGAGGAAGAGTAATCGAAATCTACGGACCGGAATCAAGCGGTAAAACAACAGTTGCACTTCACTGTGTGGCTGAAATCCAGAAGCGCGGCGGCATTGCAGGCTTCATTGATGCGGAACATGCCCTTGATCCCATCTATGCCAAAAACATCGGCGTTAAAATCGATGAACTTTACATTTCCCAGCCGGACAACGGTGAACAGGCTCTTGAAATCACCGAGACTCTTGTTCGTTCAGGTGCCGTGGACATTGTAATTGTGGACTCAGTTGCAGCTCTTGTTCCCAAGGCCGAAATCGACGGAGAAATGGGCGATTCACATGTCGGTCTTCAGGCAAGACTCATGTCTCAGGCTTTAAGAAAACTCACTGCTGCAATCAGCAGAACAAACTGTGTTGTTATCTTTATCAACCAGCTCCGTGAAAAAGTCGGTGTCATGTTCGGTAATCCCGAAACAACAACCGGCGGTCGTGCCCTTAAGTTCTATTCCTCAGTACGTCTTGATGTAAGAAGAATCGAATCTCTTAAAATGGGCGGCGAAGTAATCGGTAACAGAACAAGGGTAAAGGTTGTTAAGAACAAAGTTGCTCCTCCTTTCAGAGAAGCAGAATTCGATATCATGTTCGGTAAGGGTATCAGCAAAGAAGGTGACATTCTTGATCTTGCCGTAAATAACGATGTTATCAGCAAGTCCGGTGCCTGGTTCGCATACAACGGTGAGAAAATCGGACAGGGCCGTGAGAATACAAAACAGTATCTGAAGGCCAACCCACAAATCCTTAACGAAGTTGAAAACAAGTTAAGAGAACTTTATGATCTTTCACCTGTGGAAGCACCTGCTGCATCAGCACCTTCTGAGGATGCGGAACAGTAATTTATCACAATATGTTATTAACGGAAATCAAACAGGAAAAAACAAACAAGTATGTTTTTAAAACCGATACAGGCAGCAGTTTCTTTCTTACAAGGAAGGAACTTTCGGACCTGGAGGCTTTAAACAATATTAAAGAGGTTCTGGGAGGAGAAAAAGAGAAGACCGAACTGGAGTTTGATCTTTCCGACTCCGCCTATGAAACCATATCCCGGGAACTGGTGATTCCGCGTGGAAAAAGATATGCCTTATCACTTCTTTCGGACAGAGAGTATTCGTCAAAAATGCTAATGGACAAGCTTTCTTCCACAGGCTATTCTTCCGAGCACGCGGAGATCATCATAGACTATGTAAAGAGTTTTCATTATCTTGACGACGAAAGGTATGCCGAGAACTATATACGCAGCCGCATGCAAAGTAAAAGCAGGCGTTATCTCGAAAGAAAACTCTACGAAAAAGGTATTTCCAAAGAACTGAGCGAAGAAATTTTTTCGAAATTAGAAGAGGAAAACTGTAATGAATCCCCTTCCGATATCGAAAAGAATATTATCAGGCGGGAACTTTCGAAAAAACTGAAATCGGTTGATCCTAATGATCATGAAAAAATAACTAAAGTTACCGCATCTTTGGTTCGTAAAGGCTTTAACTACAGTGATATCAATGAATCAGTCAGTGATTACTTTAGTAGCCTGAGCAGTTAAGATAATATACGAAACAACAATGTCCTCCTTTCTTTTTGTGTTTTTTTGTTAAGTAGTTGTGTTTGTTGTTTGTCATTGTTGTTTCTTGTTTTTTGTTTTCCTTTCTATAAGCAAATCCTGCCATACCCGGCAGGATTTGTTTTTTAATGCTTACTTCTTGAGGTATATCATTTCTACGGATTCTACATATCATTCCTGCGGATTCTGCAGGTATTTACTTTTTTGGCGTATTTGTATAA
>CACYBJ010000099.1 GCA_902772565.1 uncultured Lachnospiraceae bacterium
CCACCATTCCATTTGCCCTCACGGGCTTTCTGCTTACGCCCTTCCATAGTCTGCACAAGAATGTTCTCGCGTTCGATCTCAGCCACCGCAGAAAGAACCGTTATCGTCAGTTTACCCGAATCCTTGGATGAGTCAATACCATCCTCAACACAGATAAGGTTCACGCCAAAGTCCTGAATATATTGAAGGGAATTAAGGACATCCGCAGCATTGCGGCCAAAACGCGATAGTTTGAATACCAGTATGTATTTAACCCCGTCACGATCATTAGCTACATCCTGCAGCATCTGTGTAAATTCAGGTCTTCCGGTAATGTTCTTTCCGGACTTACCTGCATCACAGTATTCCCTGACAATCTCCATGTGCTGGAAGTCGGCAAACTTTGTAAGTCTATCTTTCTGGGCTTCCAAACTGTAGCCTTCCACCTGCATTGATGTGGAAACCCTCATATAAATATAGCATTTATCTTTTTTAGCCTTCATTCGCTACCACCTCGCTATTTGGCACCATCTCAACCGACGGATCCAGCATTCTGAAATGCTTCAGCGCATCTATGATAATCTGCTCCTTTGCTGCCGGGCACGTCGGCACGTGTTTCTCCGGATCTGCTGCCAAATTGTAATTTGCTCCCATGTCAATTCCGTATTTACGCTTAATCTGAGCAATATACAGAGATGAAACCTTTGTCGAATATGTATCCAGAATATATTTCTTCAACTCCGCATAGGTTGCCTTAGCTTCCGCTTTTGTCAGTTCCTGCTTTGTACAATCCAGTGTAAAGCAGATATCATCTTCGGTGTCACCCTCAGGAGTCAATCCATCTTCTCCATATGCTGTAGAGAACTTAAAAGAAATGCTCTTTAGCATCTTTCCATCCTTACGTGTCTCAGGAAGGACCTCGATATGATCTATGAACAGCCGATACATATCTCGACGTTCCTGACAGCTCATATGCTGATAAAGCTTCGTAAAGTGTTTCAGCATCTTCTCAATGTTTTCCGATGCTTTAACCCCCTGCCGCAGGGATTCCAGCTTACGCATGATGGAGCGGATTTTTCTTTCAGTCTCTTCTATCCTATCATATCCTTCATCTATTTCACGGAGAATTCGATCATAGACGCTCTCATAATCATCCGCCAAAACATCCAAGCCGTCCAGTTGTTCACCCAACTTGCGATTCTGAAGTTCTTCTTTTCTCAGTTCTTTTCGTTTCTGCTTAAGAGCCTCTTCCAGTTGTTCAACAGTTGCCTGATTCTGCAGATTTGCGGTAACAGCCGATTTGTACTCAGGCGTACTGGTAAGCCTTCCTATCGTCTCAAATACTGAACCATCAATCTTTTCCTGATTATATGTATGCCTGAATGTGCAGGTCATGCCATTGGATTTCCGGCTGTTATTGCAGGCGTAATAATGTATTGTTTTATAGTAGCCGCCATGATTTCTGTTGATACGTTTATTTTTGATATGAACCATACCTGATCCACACATTGGGCACTTAACCAATCCTGACAGAAGGCTAATACGATCTGGATCATCCAATTCATAATTCTTCTTTGACAGAAGTTCTCTTTTCTCCTGGACTGCGTTCCATTCTTCTTCAGTTAAAATTGTCTCATGAACGCCCTGAGCGGTTACTGCGTGCTTGGGATCCGGCTTAAGAATCTTTCCATCAGGGCCTTTTTTATTCGTTCGCCTCCCAAATATAAGCTTTCCGCAGTATATCGGATTATCCAGGACATTTACAATAAAGTCATATGTGAAAGGCCTTTGATTCTCTCCGCCATCTTCTTTTTTCAGATATCCTTCTTCATTCAGATACACTGCAACAGACGTAGCGCCCATATCCTCCGTCATGTATAAATCAAATATCTTTCTGACAATCTTGGCTTCATAAGGATCTATTGTAAGTTCCCTGTCAACACTTCTATAACCATAGTTTGGTGGTATCGCCACCGATCTCAACGGTGATTCCCTGAATTTTAACCATTTTTTCTTCCGGCCTTAGTTTTGTTCATTTTTA
>CACYBJ010000100.1 GCA_902772565.1 uncultured Lachnospiraceae bacterium
GCCAGAGTTCTTTTTTCTTCTTCAGAAGTTCTTTTTCTCTTGATACTATACACAGCGATGATGAAACCACCATCATGATTCCGACATACTTACGCATGTACAGCGCCATCTGCTTCGGGCAGTTGGATGTATAGGCATCAATGAGAGCCCTGGTAACAAAAAGCTGCTGGTCGATACGTTTGATCATTATCTTTTCATTGACCGACTGATCTTCCCTGCCGATGAAATATCTGTACAGGTCGCAGTTGATATAGTACATTTCCTTAACATAAGGCATGGGCACAAAAACGAAAATATTATCAACGTAGAACATGTGCTCAGGAAGAACCACACCGCTTTTTATAAGAATATCGGTCCTGTAGAATACCGCATGCATCAGCAGATACTGATGCGGATTGGTGTGACCGAACTCATCCCATCCAAAATACTTTTCAACCGGGAAGCAGTTGTCGAATTTCATTCTTCGTTTGTTTTTAACACCCACTTTGTCATAGACATAGTTGGCGATAACAAGGTCCGGATAGTGGTTCTCGCTATTAAACCTGTCGAGAGCATCCATGAATTTGGCATATGCCTTCGGCGCCAGCCAGTCATCGCTGTCAACCACTTTGAAATAGCGTCCGGATGCAACCGAAAGAGCTGAGTTGATAGCCCCTCCGTGACCTTTGTTTTCCTGGTGAACTGCCTTTACGATTTCCGGATAGGCAGATGCGTACTCATCCGCGATCCTGGCCGTATCGTCTGACGATCCGTCGTTTACTATTACAATTTCGACTCTGTCCCCGCCCACAAGCAGGCTCTCTATGCATTTACGCATGTATTCCTGTGAGTTATAGCATGGAACAGCAAATGTAATGTCCTTCAATTAAGCACTCTCCGCTTCTTAATATTCCTGTTTCCAGTTGAAGTCGGTAAATTCCGCCCAAACACACTTACCGTCGGGGTTCTGTGCGTAAAGACCTCCAACCACACCCGTAAAGCCGCCGTTCACTTCCGAAGAAAGCATACGGGCTGTGGCAGTTCCCAGTTTAACTTCGCCAAAGTCGCCCTCGGCAAAGAATCTGTACTGCATGGCGTCGGATTCAGCCTTGAGTACAGCCTTTTTCTCAGAAAGAGGTACCTTTGCGACAACGGTCTTTAAATCGCCCTCACAAAGTCTTAAGCAGGCATATGCCTGTTCATCCTCGACGCTCAAAAACAGGTCAAAGTGAGCGTTCTCAAAAAGGTAGAATGTAAAGCCTGCTTCACCGTCCTCAACGGATACGGTGAATTTAAGCTTAGTATTAAACTGTGACTGCCTTACTCCGGCAAACGTCGGGGAAACGGTATCGTTAATCGTAATCCTCGACTGTCTGAGAAGTATTCTGTCCTCTTCAAATTTATAATTATCGAAATCAGGCTGCCTGAGAAAAAGAACTCTCAGCCTGTCTTCATAAAGAGTCTTTGTAGAAACGGAATAGTCCATAGGTTCCTGCTTTTTGCAGCAGTCTATCTGAACGCGCTCGCCCACGGATTTCTGCTGCTTAGATTTAAACCAACCGTTTTCCCACTCAACGGGAGTAATGTATACTTCCCTGCCGAGATGATGGAAAGGCGACCACTCTCCGTTCTGTCTGAATCCGAGACAGATAATATAGTACTGACCGTCAGGTCCCTGAATCAGATCACCGTGACCGATAGCCTGGATCCTGTTAAGGTTTCCGCCCAGATCCCTGTTGGTAATAACCGGGTTGTCTGCATAGTCCTCGAAAGGACCGAAGGGGCTCTTTCCCCTGGCATATGTGATCATGTGTCCATACTCTGTGCCGCCCTCGGCTGCCATTATATAATAATAGTCGCCGATGTGATACAGATGCGGAGACTCTAAGTATCTGCCGCCGCTGCCGCTCCATATCGGAGTGCTCTTTGTCAGTTTCTCACCGGTCTTAATGTCTATTTCGCAGCAGAGTATGCATCCGTCTCCGTTTTCATCGGAACCGTTGCTTACAAAATAGGCCTTTCCGTTTTCGAAATGAAGGGACGGATCGATTCCCTCCTGATCCACGAAAATCGGTTCTGACCATTCTCCCCTGATGTCCGTGGTTGTTACATACAGATTCTTCTGATAGGTGTTGTTATTGGTTACCATGTAAAATACACCATCGTTATATCTGATGGTGGGCGCAAATACACCGCCGGAACTGTTTACTTCCTTAAGATCAATCTGACTCGGTCTTGTAAACACGTTGGCAACCTGTTTCCAGTTAACCAGATCATCGCTCTCGAATACCGGAACGCCGGGGAAATACTCGAAAGTACTGCAAACCAGGTAGTACTTTCCCTCGGCCTCACAAACACTGGGATCCGGATAAAACCCGCGTACTATGGGATTTACCACATTCCCCTCATATTTAATTGACATATACCTCTCCTCGTCGCCTGCTGCGACTTTACATATAATTCTAAAAAGTTTTGCCCGTGGGCTGTTTTTTCACAAGTTACATTTTATCATAATATAGGATTATTCCAACTGCATATTTATTAAAATTACATTAATTATCTCTTTATTTATCTTATCCCGTGTGATAAAACAATGATAATATGCCACAGCACTTCAGTGTGTTAGAATACAAACTGTCAAATAAAGAGAAAGGATACGGTCCGGACTGTTTAGTTCGTACCAAGGAAAAACCATGAGTAAAAAAATAGTTACCGTACAGGATATTTCATGCTACGGACAGTGTTCCATCACAGTTGCTCTCCCCGTACTTTCCGCATTCGGAGTCGAGACTGCAATTCTTCCCTCAGCAATACTCAGCACCCACACCGGCGGATTCACCGGCTTTACGGTGCATGACCTTACGGAAGAGATGCCGGGGATCGTAAACCACTGGATCAGGGAAGGAATTAAGTTTGATGCCATCTACACCGGATACATCGGTGACACAAGGCAGTTCGATATAATTAACGATGCCAGGAAAACCTTACTTAACGACAGAGGTCTTTTGATCGTGGACCCTGCCATGGCAGACTGGGGCAAGCTTTACTCTGCCCTTGACGAAACCATAGTTGAAGGCATGAAAAAAATCGTCCGCACCGCAGATGTCATTCTTCCTAACCTTACGGAAGCCGCATTTCTTACCGGACGCGATTATATAGAGCGTCCAAACAAAGAACAGGTCCGCGAAATTATTGCAGATCTTTCCGCCATGGGTCCGGACACTGTTATTCTTACAGGCGTTTCCTACGAAGAAAATAAAATCGGCGCTGCCGCATATTGCAGAAGCACCGATACCTATCATGAATATTTTACAGAAAGAGTTCCGAAGAACTATCATGGCACGGGAGATGTGTTCTCCAGCGTAGCCGTAGCCGATATTGTCAACGGAAAATCCATAGACGAGTCCCTTAAGGATGCCTGTGAATTTACCGTAAAGTGCATCAAAAACACTTTAGGCGACCCGAATCACGATTACGGAGTTAAATTCGAATCAGTCATCGCCGAGAAGAAATAACTGTCATTCCTCATTTGCAAAACTGTTTTTATCCGTGTTTGTTTCGGATTTAAAAACAAAGAATTTGCTGATGATGTAATTAAGTATCACAACCAGAACAGCAACTAAAATCTTTGCTATCCACTGGCCGTCCAGGAAATACTTTCCGCGTATAAGATTCAGGGTTATGCCTGACTTAAATACGTAGGCCAGAGGGGTGGGAAGAAGAATTTCAAAGGCTCCCGAGAAGATGCGGCCGCACACAAATTTGACCGCCTCCGAAAGGAGCTTTTTCTTTTCCCAGACTTTACTGTTAAATACAAATGCCTTGTTGGTAAAAAAGGCAAATGCCACCGCTGCCGTCCAGGATACGGCATTGGCCAGAGTATATCCGAGAGAGTTTGCGGTTAAGCCTGATTTTTTAAAAAAGTAAAATACAGTAAAATTAACAAGGGATGTCAACACCCCGAAAAAGATATATGACATCCCCTGCTTAATTCGATCTTTGTTATTCATATCGATGCCGGTTATGAGGATACCGGCGGAATCCATAAATTAGATTTTTTCATCTTTATGTACTCTTCGTAGGCCTTTTCGAGAATCGCTCTCTCATTGCTGAATTTCAAAAGATGATAGGCTTCGTGATACTTATAGAATCCCGAATCAGTAAAAAATTCTTCTTTCTGTGGCTTAGTATAATAACTGTCGGCCATCATTAAATACCAATGAACATTCTTAACCACTGTATCATGAGGAATCGAGAACGTGTAATTGCTGGTTCCGATAAACTTCATGATTCTTGTACTGGCACCGCTCTCTTCCTTAACTTCCCTAAGCGCGGTTTCCGGGAATTCTTCGCCGTCTTCGACGGTCCCCTTCGGCAGGACCCATCCTTCATAACGGTTCTTATAATTCTTATACAGCAGCAGAATCTTGCCTCTGAATATAACTACACCGCCACAACTAGTAGCTTCGACCATTGCTTACCTCCATGGTGTAGTGAATGTTAAATCTTAAAAAGTATACCATCCGTCGGAGGAAATTACAAGGGGCACGAAAAATGCTGTATCAAACTACTGAATTCCTTTGTAGAAATGACCGAAGTTCGAAGACGAAATACTGCCTCCCGAAAGCACGGAAGCAACCTCCGCCGGCGACTCATCCGTAAAGGAATAAATAACTATGTCGGGAGCTGTTTTCTTCAATGTTTCCGCTTCTCTTTCGCCTCTTAGATCAAGACGCGCACAGTCGTAGATCAGGCTGCAGGCATCTGCCGGAAAGTCGTACATAGGGAACTTCCTTCCGTCCTCGGTTTTAAGAAAATAGAATTCGTCCTTTGCATCTTTTCCCAGGGTCTTTTTTACCGACTGGGCGGATACCATCAGTTCCGTACGTCCGTAAACCATAAGAGCGGTTTTGGCAGCACCGGCTTTTCGTATGTTGTTCGTAAGTGCCGTCAATTCTTCCGCTGTCAGTTCACTGCTGAGAACTACCGCACAGGCCCCTGCTTCGGCATATGCCGCAGCTGCCTCGGCATTCATGGTATAGAGGTTGGAATCGTTTATTATCCTTTCGCCTGCATCCGCAAATTCATAGGCAGACAGTCCGGAAGCATAGTATCCGGCTATACTAACTCCGGCTTCCTTTAAGGACCGGATACGCTCTTTTAAAAGGCTCTTTGCCCTATTGTCGGAATTTACCGAAGAGCCCACACGCATGATTCTGAGATAGACCGGCAGGTCATTTAGCAGTTCCTGTAAATCTTTACTCTCTGTCAGTTCCGCAAAGGCGGGGGTCATGGTATCGATCACTACGGCAGATGCGATACCTTCCTTAACGACTGCCATAAGCTGAGCGGCGCTAAAGACTTTCACATGGATTTCCGGAGTCTGAATTTTTTTCTCCTTTGATATCTTAGCTTGCGGTAAATCCGAATCCGTTTTCAAGCGATTTTCACCTGAACTTTTCGCTTCCGCAACATATTCGTCATAGTTCTTTCCGGGTTTTCTTCTGAAATCACTCAGAATATTCTTTTCAATTTCGTCAAGAGCTTCTCTCCTAAGGGCACCGAGACTGCTCTTTGGAATAAAACACGAGCCGCTTAAGGTAATATCAAGGTTCGAAAACTCAAAGCCCGATCCGGCGCTTCTTGCAAGTTTCTTTTTTATGTCTTCTTCCGTTGCCGGGGCAGATTTGGCAGTTTCCGCAACACCGGCCGTCACATAGGCTTCGTAGTGCCTGTCGGTTATGGCATTTGCCGAAGAAGTTTCAACATGCAGATACAGAGGCTCTCCCGGAGCGGCAACAAACTCTCCGGCAACCTTTACCGGATCCTCTGCCGAAACATATTCCCGGTTTAATTCCGAGAGTATCTTTTCGTTTCTGAGACGGTATACATCTACCTTTTTGCCCTCGGTACGTCTGTTATCGGATGGCTGATTGGCCTTAAATACAAGTTCACACTTTCCTGCTTTTTTATTTCCCGCAGAAGAAAGAGCCCCTTCTTCAAAATCCTCTCCCAAAGTATAGGAGTACCAGGAGGATATCAGATCGGACCTGATTTCAAGCACATCGCCTTTGTTAAGTTTAACCGTGGGAGTAAGGCTTGCACGGCCGCCGGTAATAAGCGCCTGCCCCACAAATACGCCTTCGTGATTGGGGCGGTTTACATACATCATCTGCTTGCCGGGCTTTGTAAAGGCATAGCCGGCCGAAAAACCGCCGCGGTTAAACAGGTCCATAAGGCCTGTGCGGACATCCGTCCACTGTGCGGAATGCTTTTTTACATAATCATAAAATCCGTCACGTCCCCTTTCTTCATAAAGGGCTCGGGCATTGTAATAGGCTCGGGTCACGCCTGCGGCATACTCAGGGGACTTCATCCTGCCTTCGATCTTAAAGGAATCCACTCCTGCTTCGCAAAAATCAGCAAGCCGGTCTATTGTGCAGATATCTTTAGGACTGAGCAGATACCCCGTGCTTCCCAGAGACTCGTACTTTCTTCGGCAGGGCTGGGCGCATCTGCCGCGGTTGCCGCTTCTGTCGCCGCACATGGATGAAAACAGGCACTGTCCCGAATAACAGTAGCAAAGAGCACCGTGGATAAACACTTCTATCTCCCGGCCGCTTTCCTGTTTAAGCTTCTTAATACCCTCAAGGTCAAGTTCACGGGCGGGAACGATTCGCGTCACTCTGTCGCTCATGACTTTAAGCTCCGAGGCATCGGTAATGCTCATCTGGGTACTGAGATGAATGGGAAGTGCGGGAAAACACTTTTCGATCACTCGCATGGCACCGAAATCCTGCACCAAAACCGCATCAAGCCCTGCTTCGTAAAGAGGCGCAAGGAAATCCGGCAGTTCTTTGATTTCATCTTCCTTTACCAGAGTGTTCACGGTAAGATACAGCCGTTTGCCCCGAAGATGCGCATAGTCAATGGCGCGGATCAGGTCTTCTTCCTCAGGGTTTTTGGCATATGCCCTGGCTCCGAATTTCACACCGCCCATGTATACCGCATCGGCACCTGCTTTAAAAGAAGCCTGCAGACTCGCCATTGAGCCTGCAGGCGCTAAGATTTCTGTTTTATGTTTCAAGAAATCACCTTTCTGCCCGTTATTATGGGCAAGTAAGATACTATTTTACAATTGTGAAACCTGTGGTCTGAGCCGGTTTCTGCTGCTGAGCCTGGGTTGTGCTCTGAGCCTGGGTTGTGGACTGCGCTGTGGCTGCCTGAGTTGGCTGCTGGGCAGGTCTTGCCTGAGTCTGAGTTGTGCTCTGAGCCTGGGTTGTGGACTGCGCTGTAGATGCCTGAGTTGCAGCCTGGGCAGGTTTTGCCTGGGTCTGAGTTGTGCTCTGAGCCTGAGTTGTGGACTGCGCTGTGGCGGCCTGAGTTGCAGGCTGGGCAGGTCTTGCCTGAGTCTGGGCAGGCTGTGATGCCTGGGCAGGTCTCGCCTGAGTCTGAGCTGCCTGCTGCTGAGCTGCGCGAACCTGAGACTGCTGCTTATAAATCTTGATTTCTTCGTCCATTCTCAGGAGATTCTTCTGAGCTTCTTCAAGTCTGTTCTTAAGACCGTTGTTCTCGGTTTCTATCTTGATAGCTTTCTTCTCGCCGTCGCTCACTTCTTTTTTGAGCTTTTCATTTTCTTTTTCAAGCTTGTCAATCTGCTTTTTAAGCTCGATAACATCCTGCTTGATATTGAAAAGTTCGGAGTTCTGGGAATCTCTTTCTCCGGTAATATCGGCAGCCTTATCCTTTAATTTGAAGTAGTCATCTGCCATGTTAATGAAGGTAAGTACGGTTTTCTTTTCAATATCAAAGAACTTGAAGCCTTCGATATTTCTTACCTCGGCACATTTGCCGTTAATGTAGGAAGCAACCTTCTGAAGGTACTCCTCACTCTCATATCCGCTTAATTTGTAACGCTTTCCCTCAATAATTACTTCAGCATCAGTTTTGGTTTTCAATGCTTTCCCCTCCTAAGTATAAGCTGCCGGCTTTAAAGAGCGGCAAATATTTATGTGTTACTCAGTTATTTTTTCTATTCCCAAATGAATATAGGCCTCGTCGGTAACGCATCTGCCGCGGGGTGTTCTTACTATGAGTCCGTTCTGAACCAGGTAAGGCTCGTAAACGTCCTCAATGGTTCCGGGGTCCTCTCCTATGGTTACGGCGACGGATTCGATACCCACCGGTCCTCCGTCAAACTTCTGTATCATGGTTGTGAGAATTGCTCTGTCTATGTTGTCCAGTCCCAGCCTGTCCACATCCAGAAGGTCCAGGGCAAATGACGCCGCCTCAAGGGTGATATCGCCGTCATATTTGATCTGAGCAAAATCCCTGACTCGTTTCAGTAGTCTGTTGGCCAGTCTCGGAGTGCCGCGGCTTCTGCGGGCAATCTCTTCGGCTGCAGCATCTTCTATATTAACGCCAAGTCTTCCGGCGCTGTTTACGATAATAGTCTTTAATTCTTTTACTGTATAGAACTCAAGTCTGTTTACTATTCCGAAACGGTCCCTTAAAGGTGCCGTGAGCATGCCGGCTCTCGTTGTGGCTCCCACAAGAGTGAACTTCGGAAGGTCAAGCCTTACGGACTTGCTTGCAGGGCCTCGTCCGATAACGATATCTATTATGAAATCCTCCATGGCCGGGTAAAGAAGTTCCTCTACCTGCCTGTTGATCCTGTGAATCTCATCAACGAAGAGAACGTCTCCTTCCTGAAGATTCGAAAGGATGGCTGCCATGTCTCCCGGCTTTTCAATTGCCGGTCCGGAAGTGGTTTTTATGTTTACTCCCATCTCTTCGGCTATGATGCCTGCAAGGGTTGTTTTTCCGAGTCCCGGCGGTCCGAAGAAAAGCACGTGATCCAGAGTTTCCTTCCTTTGCTTTGCGGCATCAATGTATACCTTTAAATTTTCTTTTACCTTTTCCTGACCGATGTAGTCGTCAAAGGAGTGAGGTCTCAGTGATTTCTCGGCGACCTTATCTTCTTCGAGCCTGTCGGTGGTAATAATTCGTCTTCCCATATTCTTAACGCGTTCGTCTTTCAGAAAATCTTTTTACAAGAGGAATTTCAAACTGTCTTTCAAAATAGAGTCGGCAGTGGAATTCTCGTCGGTCTTGACTTTCTTAACGGCCTGCAGGCTTTCGGTTCTGGAATAACCCAGTGACACAAGAGCCATGACCGCATCTTCTTTGGCACTGTCAAGTCCTTCGGCAGATGCCGTATCCTGCTCAACCCTGGCGAGCCTTTCTTCAAAGGCTTCCTCAAGGCTCATTTTATCCTTAAGATCGTTGATGATTCTTCCTGCGGTTTTGCTTCCTATACCCGGCGCCTTTGCAATGGTTTTAACATCGTCGGAAAGGATTGCAAAACGGAGTTCATCGGTGGTCAGTGCATCCAGCATAGCCTGTGCTGCCTTTGGTCCCACACCGTTTACCGTAGTAAGAAGTTTAAACAGTTTCAACTCTTCCGGTGAAAGGAACCCGAATACGGTAAAGCCTGTATTTTCATTGAAATTAAGCTGAGTGTAGAGCCGTACCTGTGAACCGGGCGCCGGAAGTGCATCTGCATCTTTACCGGTAATAACCACTTCGTAGCCCACGCCTCCGCAGTTAACAACACAGAGACCGTCGGAATACCACTCAAATTGTCCTTCAAGAAATGCGAACATTTATTGTCCTTTCACTAAACGGCACCAAAGTCTTTTATAAAAACAATATGCCAATTTATAATAAATCAGAATAAGTATACCATATCTTGTTATAAATTCAAACAATAAAACACAAGTTTTTACCGCGCTGTACTGTATTTATCCCTTGAATTCTGCTATTATATGTAAGGTAAACTCCGGGCATTTAAGCCCGTAAAGACATAGAATCAGAAACTAAAAAACGCCGTCTGCGATAAGGTAAGCATTATGATAACAATAACCAAAGATTTTCCAAGAGAAAACCTGTATCCGATCGAATCTGCCACAAAGGGCCTCGCTCCTGTGCTTTTCGATATCGAAACGACAGGTCTTTCCGCAAAAAATGCAACAATCTACCTTATCGGTGCAATTCTCATTAAAAGAGA
>CACYBJ010000101.1 GCA_902772565.1 uncultured Lachnospiraceae bacterium
ATGAATACCATATCCGAATACGTGCTTAACAACATTGCAGAAGGCGGAACAATCTATATCCTCGGCGGTAACGGTGCTGTATCGGATGCATTTGCAGAAAGCCTTGGAGACGCCAAAGTTGTACGTCTTTCTGGTAAAGACAGATATGAAACCAACTTACTTATTCTTGAAGAAGCAGGTATTGAGGACGGCGAAGACATACTCGTATGTAACGGTCAGAGCTTTGCTGATTCCATCAGTGCTTCCGCATCAGGAAAGGCAATCCTTCTTGTTGCAGGAAACAGAATTCTTAGCGAAGATCCTCATAACCAGGATGCATTCCTTAAGAATCTCGGCGGTTCTCATGATTTCTATATTATCGGTGGTACAGGCGTTGTAACCGATGACGTTGCAACTGCACTTGCCGAATACGATATGGGCGATGTAAAGAGAATTGCAGGAAATACTAGATATGAAACATCTGTAGCAATTCTTAATGCATTCTATGAGAATCCTAAAACTGTAACATTAGTATATGCTGAAAACTTCCCTGACGGACTTTCAGCAGGTCCTGTGGCATATGCATACGGAGAGCCTATTGTTCTTGCCAATAACAGCAATAAAGCAATTGCAATCCTTCAGGAAAGCCTTAACGGAGCACTTGATAATGTTACAAGAGTTAATGTGTTTGGTGGTGAAAAACTTATCAGTGATGAATCCGCATACAAGATCGTCGGATTCGAAAATGAAAACTAAAACTGACCTACAATTGGCAGGGTCATCGGTATAACCGGTGGCCCTGCTGTTTTTTTGATGGTTATATAAGATTATAATAAACAGGTCACATGGCGGAAAGAATGTATATAAAGATTAAAGATGTGAGCAAAGCCCTTTGGTTATATTCGGAAGCCATAAAAGAATATACTAAATAATGCTTGCATCCTTATAGTGCTTGTGTTATAATCTTGATTCGTGAGACGCGGTGTTCCTCTGTACTTACGTAGTAAGAACATCGAAATTTAAATATAGGAGGTCTACCATGGATTACATTAAGAGCATCGAAGATGCACAGCTTAAGGAAAACGTAACTGAATTCGGTATCGGTGATACTATCAAGGTTTCCGCTAAGGTAAAGGAAGGAAACAGAGAAAGAGTTCAGGTTTTCGAAGGAACAGTTATTAAGAGACAGAACGGCGGAATTCACGAGACATTCACAGTTCGTAAGACATCTTACGGATGTGGTGTAGAAAAGACATGGCCGCTTCACAGCCCTTCAATCGAAAAGATCGAAGTAGTAAGACGCGGTAAAGTACGTCGTGCTAAGCTTTTCTATCTTCGTCAGAGAACAGGTAAGTCTGCACGTATCAAAGAGCAGATCAGATAATCTGAGAACGAATGAATTTAAGCCACCGGTTCGTCCGGTGGTTTATTTTTTTGCCTTTTTATGATAATATAAATCTGTATGTGTATTTTGCGGATTTATGCCCGCTCACCCCGGAATCATCGGTGTCCTACATTTATATTTATCGCAATACACATAACAGAAAGATTTCAAGCAGTTACTGACAAATGAAAGTATTTAAGTATAAAAAAACCAAGCTGGCGGAGTTTCAGGGCTACGATAACGAGCGCTATGACATGCTTCATGCCGAAAGAAGGGAAAAGACCAGAAAGTTTGTGATACGAACCATGTTCTGGCTCATTTCCATTCCTCTGGTCATGATCTTTGCAGCCGTATTGTGTCTTGTTATGGTTAAGAAAACTACCATGAACAATAAATCCATGGAACCCACCCTTAACATAAACGACCGTATCGTTATCAACACTCTGTCCTATAAGATTTCTTCTCCGGACCGCTTTGATGTCATAGTAATTGATAAAAGCGATAATGAGCACAGTTATTACGATATCAAAAGAATCTACGGTCTTCCCGGAGAAACCATACAGATCAAGGGCAGCGATATTTATATCAACGGCAAAAAAATAGAAGAAGAAATCTACGTTGAGGAAATGGAACTGGCAGGAACTGCCAAGGAACCTTTAAAATTGGGAAGCGATGAGTATTTTGTACTTGCCGATGACCGTAACGGTTCCGAAGACAGCCGCTATTCCAACTACGGACTCGTAAAAGAAAAGGACATAGTTGGTAAGGCCTGGATCCGCCTGGGAGATTTCGGATTTATAAGCATGTTTAACAGAGCGGAAGATCATGAAGATGATGAGCCGGCAGATGCATCAGTGACACCCGGCAGTAAACAGACCAAAACACCGACACCGGCTTCGAAATAGAGAGGTTTATATGCAGTATCAGTGGTACCCCGGACACATGTCCAAAGCAAAAAGACAGATGACCGATGAGCTTAAGCTTATCGATGCCATAATAGAACTTGTTGATGCCAGAATCCCTGCATCAAGCAAAAATCCTGACATTGAAAAAATGGCCAACGGAAAGGCCAGAGTTTTAATACTTAACAAGTATGACATGGCAGATCCAGCAGTTTCTGCCAAATGGAAGAAATACTATGAAAGCCGCGGCTACTTTGTTGTTACGGTTAATTCCAAAAACAGAAAAGATTTTAAGATTGTTAAGGATACCATAGCCGAAAGCTGCAAGGAAAAGGTTGAAAGAAATCTTAAAAAAGGTATTAAGAACAAAACCGTGCGCGCCATGATCTGCGGAATCCCCAATGTCGGTAAATCAACATTTATCAACACTTTTGTAGGTAAAGCCAGCACAAAGACCGGTAACAAGCCGGGCGTTACTACAGGAAAGCAGTGGATAAGGATCAGCGACAATATCGATCTTTTGGACACTCCCGGTATACTCTGGCCCAAGTTTGAGGACGAGACCACCGGCATGAGACTGGCCTTTATCGGCTCCATCAACGATAACATCCTGGTGCCTTCCGAAATGGCCTATGATCTTATTGATGCAATAATGCCTTTGTATCCCGAGGTTATCGGCAGTTATTACGGCATTGAAACCGATTGTGATAAGTATGAAATCCTTGCCCGTATAGCTGCAAAACGCGGATGCCTTGTAAAGGGCGGAAACCCGGACCTTGAGCGCGCCGCCAGACTGTTTATAGACGATTTCAGAAGCACAAAACTGGGAAGGCTTTCACTGGAAAGTCCCGAATAAAAAACAACATGAAAAGTATTTCCGAAATTAAAACCGAACTTATAAAAGATGACGAAGCGGCTCTTAAGGCCTTTGTAGAAATCTATTCATCCGATGAAAGAGACGGCGTGAAGAAGCTGGTGGCATCTGCCGAAAAAAGCCTTTTAGCCATCGAAAATGAAAAGAAAAGAATGTGGGAAATGTTCCACTATGAAAGGCTTTATCCCGAAAAGCAGTATATTGCGGGTATAGATGAGGTGGGAAGAGGCCCTCTTGCGGGACCGGTAGTCACCTGCGCCCTTATCCTTCCGAAGGATTGTAACATTCTTCACATAAACGATTCCAAGAAGCTTTCTGCCAAAGAAAGAGACAGATTATACGATCTGCTCACCAAAGAGGCGGTTTCATATGCCATCGGAATCGAAGGCCCGGAAACCATAGATGATATTAATATTCTCCAGGCCACCATTAAGGCAATGAAGCAGGCTGTTTCTGAGCTTTCCGTAAAGCCCGATCAGCTTTTTATAGATGCAGTTAAACTGCCGGACATCGATATTGACCAACGCTCCATCATAAAAGGTGATGCCAAAAGCGCATCCATTGCGGCAGCATCCATTGTTGCCAAGGTAACCAGGGACAGAATGATGGAAGAATATGACAAAATCTATCCCGGCTACGGCTTTGCAAGCAACAAAGGCTATGGTTCCGCCGACCATATAAAGGCACTTAAGGAACTGGGACCCTGCGAAATACACCGCAGAAGCTTTATCGGAAACTTTATCTAGAGAGGTATTCCTTGAATAAAAGAACCGTAGGAAGCCGGATGGAAGATCTGGCTGTGGATTATTTGCATAAAAACGGATACATAATCCTTGAGCGTAATTTCTATACCAGACGAGGCGAGGCAGATATTATCGCTCTCGACGGGGATATTTTGTGCTTTATCGAGGTAAAGTACAGAAAGGACGATACCTACGGTACCGCTGCCGAGGCAGTGACTGTCAGAAAGCAGATGCGCATTATTAAAACCGCCAGAGTATTTTTGTCCGGAAACGAGCGCTTTAACGACTACTCCATACGTTTTGATGTACTGGCAATTGACGGTGACAGAATTTCCCTTATTGAAGGGGCATTTGAAGTGAATTAACATGGCACATGAGCATTTTATAACCGATGTAATGATGAACAGCGTCTGCGACGAAGCAGGGGTCAAACCCGGCGATACGCTGCTTCTCATTGACGGCAGGGAAATTGAAGATGTTCTGGATTTCCGCTTCTATGAGGAGGCCGAAGAACTGACTCTTACCCTGCGTCATAGTAACGGTGAAGTTGAAGAAGTAAATATCAGTAAGGACGAAGACGAAGAACTGGGGCTGGAATTTGCCGAGTCATTAATGGACTGCTACAAGTCCTGCAGAAACAAGTGTGTGTTCTGCTTTATTGACCAGAATCCCCCGGGAATGCGTGAAACCATTTACTTTAAAGATGATGATTCGAGACTATCCTTCCTTCAGGGCAATTACATAACCCTTACCAATCTCAAGGATGCGGACATTAAGAGAATCTGTTATTATCATCTGTCCCCCATGAATATTTCGGTGCATACCACCAATCCGGAGCTTCGCTGCACTATGCTAAAAAACCGCTTTGCGGGAGATGTGCTTCGGTATCTGCGGGTGCTTAATGAGCACAATATTACAATGAACGGTCAGATAGTTCTTTGCAAGAACTACAACGACGGCGAAGAACTGGAAAGAACAATACATGACCTGACGGAGTTCATACCTAACATGCAGAGCCTGTCTGTGGTCCCTGTAGGTCTTACAAAATACAGAGAGGGCCTTGCTGAACTTCTTCCCATAGAAAAGGAAGATGCCGCAAGAACACTTGATATTATCCACAAGTGGCAGGCCATCTGCCTTAAGCATTTCGGTATCAGATTCGTCTATGCCAGCGATGAGTTTTATATAACCGCCGGCAGGGATTTTCCGACGGAAGAGGAATACGAAGGCTATATGCAGATAGAAAACGGCGTCGGCATGGTCAGGAGCCTATTGGAAGAGGTTAAGGAAGAACTTAAAGAGCGGGAAGGTGATGACAGAGTCAGAAACTGCTCAATAGCAACTGCCCATCTTGCCTATCCTTTTATCAAACAGCTGGTGGAAGATGTAAGAGTAAAGTATCCAAATGTTACCTGTCATGTCTACGACCTTGAGAACCGTTTCTTCGGCGAAAAGATAACCGTAGCCGGACTGCTTACCGGCGGGGACATAATAGACCAGTTAAAAGGAAAGGAACTGGGTGACAACCTGATTCTTACGGAAAGCATGTTCCGTGCGGGAGAGCGGGTTTTGCTTGATGATATGACGGCAGATGACATCCGCGATTCTTTACAAACAGGTGTGCGTATTGTAAAATCTAAAGGATATGCCTTTATTGAAGCATTGATAGACTAGAAACCAAATAATTATTTGAGAGAGTGAAAGTTGAGGTTTTTATGAGTAAACCCATAGTTGCCATTGTAGGGCGTCCCAATGTAGGAAAATCCACGATTTTCAACGCCCTTGCAGGGGAGAGAATAAGCATAGTTAAAGACACTCCCGGCGTTACAAGAGACAGAATTTATGCAGATATTACATGGCTTAATCATGACTTTACTTTGATTGACACAGGCGGTATCGAGCCTGACAGTAAGGACATGATGCTTAAGTACATGAGAGAACAGGCCGAAATCGCCATCGCCACAGCCGATGTTATCATTTTCCTTACAGACGTAAGGGAAGGTCTTGTGGATTCCGACGGTAAAGTGGCAGATATGCTCCGCCGCTCCGGAAAGCCTGTTGTCCTTGCGGTAAACAAGGTGGACAGTTACGAAAAATATCAGGCAGATGTATACGAGTTCTACAACCTGGGGCTTGGAGATCCCTTCCCGGTTTCCGGTGCCAACAGACAGGGCTTCGGAGATCTTCTTGATGAAGTGGTTAAGTTCTTTGATGAACAGGAAGAGACCGAAGAAGAGGAAGAAATTCCGAAAATAGCCATTGTGGGCAAGCCGAACGTAGGCAAGTCCTCAATTGTAAACAGGCTCCTTGGTGAAAACCGCGTAATCGTTTCTGACATTGCCGGTACCACAAGAGACGCTGTGGATACAAGAGTTACTTACAATGATAAGGACTATATTTTTATCGATACTGCAGGACTCAGACGTAAGGCCAAGATCAAAGAGGACATCGAAAAGTTTTCCATGGTACGTACAGTTGCTGCTGTTGAGCGTGCGGACATCTGCGTGGTTGTAATCGATGCCTCCGAAGGTGTTACGGAACAGGATGCCAAAATCGCCGGTATCGCTCATGATGCGGGCAAGGGTATCATTGTTGCGGTTAATAAGTGGGATTCCATCGAGAAAACCGACAAATCCGTTTATGAGCATGAGCGCAAAATCCGTGAAGTTCTTTCCTTCATGCCTTATGCAAGGGTTATCTTTATATCCGCCCTTACCGGCCAGAGACTTCCGAAGCTCTTTGAGAGCATCAGCGAAGTAATAGAGAATCAGAACCTGAGAGTTAAGACCGGCGTTCTTAACGAAATCCTTATGGAAGCCGTATCCCTTCAGCAGCCTCCTTCGGACAAGGGTAAGCGCTTAAGGATCTATTACATGACTCAGGTTGCGGTTAAACCTCCGACATTTGTAATATTTGTAAATGACAAGCAGCTGATGCATTTCTCCTACACACGTTATCTGGAAAACAGGATCAGAGATGCATTCGGTTTTGAAGGCACAAGCCTTAAATTTATCATTAGAGAGAAGAGCGACAAGGAATAGTAAGATGGATGTTCTTTTAAAGGCAGTGATCTGCTTTGTAATAGGATACGGCTGCGGAAATTTCTCCACGGCATGGTTGATCGGTAAGATCAAAAAAGTTGATTTCAGAAAAGTAGGAAGCGGTAACTTAGGTACCACCAATGTAATGAGAACCCTGGGTAAGAAGTATGGAATACTTACCTATGTGGGCGACTTTATCAAAGTTGTGGTTCCCGTGGTTTTGGTTGAGTATGTTATTTTTGCGGATGAAGACTATAACAGACTTTTGGGTCTTGTTATCGGTCTCGGTGCCGTAATGGGCCATGTGTTTCCGTTCTGGCTCAAGTTTAAGGGCGGTAAGGGTGTTGCGGTAATGAGTGCCGTAATGGCTGTTTACAACCCATGGCTGCTGCTCATAGGCTGGTGCCTGTTCTGGGGCATAGTACTTACAACAAAGTATGTTTCCTTAGGATCCATGGCCGCAGCGGTTTTATTCCCTATATTTGTATTTGTACATGATGCCATTATTGACGATAATCCTTACATTATCCCAATGATGTGCATAACCCTTTGTTATTCCGTGCTTGTTATATATATGCACAGAGCAAACATCCAGAGAATCTTAAACGGAACAGAAAACAAGATAGGCAAGAAGAAGGAAGCTCATGAGTAATACTCTGAAAATCGAAATTGTTATCGTGATTGTTCTGCTGGTTGCATTTATTCTGATACCTTCCGGCTCGAAAAAGAGATTTCAGTCCGGAAGCACCATGTATGAGCATAATGTAAAAGGCGGCACGGTGATTGAAGGTCAGAATAATGCTGTAGCGAATGTTGATATTACATCCGGTACGGTTACTATTGTGAGCCCCTTTGGTGTTAAGGGCGGCCTTACTGCCTACGTAAGCGATAAGTTTACGGAGCCCGATGAGGAACTTCTTAAACCTCAGGCATCAGATTCTTCCGACGATTCGGATGATTCCGATGATGCAGGCGACGATGATTCGGGAAATAAAGATAATAATTCTGACAGTGACGATAATGACGATGACGACTCTGACGGTAATTCCGATGATTCAGACGACTCGGATGACGATGACGATTCGAATGATGATTCCGATGATTCCGATGACTCGAGTGACGATGACGATTCGGAAGATGACGATGTTGAC
>CACYBJ010000102.1 GCA_902772565.1 uncultured Lachnospiraceae bacterium
CTTGTTGGAGCAGCATGTGCAGCATTTGTGTATAAGGCATTAGAAGAGAAGTAATAAGAATTATTTGAAATTAGACTTTCCCGGTTGTGAGAGAACGCAGCCGGGAAATTTTTGTCTTGCATAAAAAAATAATTAATAGTAGAATGTGTTCCATAATAGACAAAAGCCATGACGAAGACAGTAGGTAGTAAGCGAAGCCTTCAGAGAGCCGGCGGTTGGTGCGAGTCCGGCGCAAGTAGATGCTATTCGAAAATCACTTCTGAGCTGCAGAATCGAAAGGTATTAGTCGAAATCCTGTAGATTTTTGCCGTGAATCCTGGCGTTAACGGGAAGCGTATTCAACCTGAGGGATGTCCGAGGGCGCGTATGTGTAAACAGGTGGTATAACGAGATTAGATTAATTTGCTCTCGTCCTTTTTACAAAGGACGGGAGCTTTCTTTATTAAGAAAGGAGCTCAATATGTATAACAAAGTCGAAACTGACATGAATTTTGTCGGCAGAGAAAAGAAGATTGAAGAATTCTGGAAAAATGAGAACATATTCCAGAAGAGTGTTGATACCCGCAGCAAGGGTGACATGTATATGTTCTATGATGGCCCGCCAACAGCTAATGGTAAGCCACATATCGGACACGTTCTTACACGTGCTATCAAGGATATGATTCCAAGATACCGTACAATGAAGGGATACACAGTTCCTCGTAAGGCTGGTTGGGATACACATGGTCTTCCTGTTGAGCTTGAAGTAGAGAAGATGCTTGGCCTTGATGGTAAGGAGCAGATTGAAGAATACGGAATGGAGCCTTTCATCAAAAAGTGTAAGGAATCCGTTTGGAAATATAAGGGAATGTGGGAAGACTTCTCCGGCACAGTTGGTTTCTGGGCTGATATGGAGCACCCATACATCACATATGATGACAACTTCATTGAGTCAGAGTGGTGGGCTCTTAACGAAATCTGGAAGAAGGGCCTTCTTTATAAGGGATTTAAGGTAGTTCCTTACTGCCCACGTTGCGGAACACCTCTTTCATCACACGAGGTTGCCCAGGGCTATAAGTCCGTAAAAGAGCGTTCTGCTATCGTACGTTTCAAGGTTAAGAACGAAGATGCATATCTTCTTGCATGGACCACAACCCCGTGGACTCTTCCTTCCAACGTTGCGCTTTGCGTGAACCCTGAGGAAACCTATGTAAAGGTAAAGGCAGCCGACGGCTACGTTTACTACATGGCAGAAGCACTCCTTGATTCCGTTCTCGGAAGACTTGCTACAGAAGATGCACCTGCCTATGAAATTCTTGAGAAATACGTTGGTACCGACCTTTGCGGTAAGGAATACGAGCCTCTCTTTAAGTGCGCCGGCGAAGCTGCCGCAAAGCAGAATAAGAAGGCACACTTTGTTACAGCCGACGACTATGTAACAATGACAGACGGTACCGGTATCGTACATATCGCACCTGCTTTCGGTGAGGACGATGCGAGAGTAGGCCGTGACAATGACCTTCCTTTCGTACAGTTTGTTGACGGCAAAGGTAACATGACCGCCGAAACACCTTACGCCGGCCTCTTTGTAAAGGACGCCGACCCGAAGGTTCTTGTGGACCTTGATAAGGAAGGACTTCTTTATGATGCTCCTAAGTTTGAGCATGACTATCCTTTCTGCTGGAGATGTGACACACCTCTCATCTACTATGCAAGAGACACATGGTTCATCAAGATGACTGCAGTGCGCGACAAGCTTGTTGCAAACAATAAGACAGTTAACTGGATTCCTTCATCCATCGGTGAAGGCCGTTTCGGAAACTGGCTTGAGAATATTCAGGACTGGGGACTTTCCCGTAACCGTTACTGGGGTACTCCTCTTAACATCTGGACCTGCGAATGCGGTGAGATGATGTCCATCGGATCCCGTGAAGAACTTGCCGAAAAGAGCGGCAAGGCAGATGCCGCATCTGTGGAACTTCACCGTCCTTACATTGATGAAGTAACTATTCCTTGTCCTAAGTGCGGCAAGGAAATGCACAGAGTTCCGGAAGTTATTGACTGCTGGTTTGATTCAGGCGCCATGCCTTTCGCACAGCATCATTATCCTTTCGAGAATAAAGAGAAGTTTGAACAGCAGTTCCCTGCACAGTTCATTTCCGAAGCCGTAGATCAGACAAGAGGATGGTTCTATTCTCTTATGGCTGAGTCCACACTCCTTTTCGATAAGGCCCCTTACGAAAACGTTATCGTTCTCGGTCTCGTTCTTGATGAGAAGGGCCAGAAGATGAGTAAGCATCTCGGCAATGCCGTAGATCCGTTTTCGGCTCTTGAGGAGTACGGTGCAGATGCAATCCGCTGGTATTTCTATATCAACTCTGCTCCATGGCTCCCTAACCGTTTCCACGGAAAGGCTGTACAGGAAGGCCAGAGAAAATTCATGGGCACACTTTGGAATACATATGCATTCTACGTGCTCTATGCAAATATCGATGAATTCGATGCTACAAAGTATACCCTTGACCGTGACAGTCTCAATATCATGGACAAGTGGATCCTTTCAAAACTTAATACGGTAGTTAAGACAGTTGATTCCTGTCTTGACAAGTACATGATTCCGGAAGCAGCAAGAGCTCTTGATGATTTCACCGACGAACTCAGCAACTGGTATGTAAGAAGATGCCGTGAGCGTTTCTGGGCAAAGGGTATGGAGCAGGATAAGATCAATGCATACATGACTCTTTACACAGTTCTTGTAACTATTGCAAAGACTGCCGCTCCTATGATTCCTTTCATGAGCGACGATATTTATCGCAACCTTGTATGCTCACTTGACAAGAACGCTCCCGAAAGCGTTCATCTCTGTGACTTCCCTGTGGCAGATGAATCCCTTATTGATTCCGCCCTTGAAGCTCAGATGGAAGAGGTACTTAAGGTGGTAGTACCGGGCCGTGCTGCAAGAAACGAAGCAAATATCAAGCAGCGTCAGCCTATCGGAAAGATGTATGTTAAGTCGTCGATGGATCTTGATGAAGTATTTAAGAGCATTATCGAAGACGAGCTTAACATTAAAGAAGTAGTATTTACAGATGATGTAAGTGCTTTCACATGTTATACATTTAAGCCACAGCTTCGTACTCTCGGAAAGGTTTACGGACCGAAAATCGGAGCCGTTAAGGAGGCTCTTGCCGCAGTTGACAGCGCGAATGCTGTAAAGGAACTTGATGAAACAGGTTTCCTTACAATTACTCTTGACGGAAACGAAGAGAAGATCGGAAAAGATGATCTTCTTATCGAAGCTGCAAAGAAAGAAGGCTTTGTATCTCAGGAAGACAACGGCGTAACTGTCGTTCTTGACACAAATCTCACAGATGAACTTATTGAAGAAGGCTTCGTAAGAGAAGTTATTTCCAAAGTTCAGACCATGAGAAAAGATGCAGGCTTTGAAGTTATGGACCGCATTACTATTTTTGTAAGCGGAAATGACAAGATTACTGAAATCGTTAAGAATAACGAAAGTGTAATCGCAGGAACCGTACTTTGCGACGGATTCGCCTTCGGCGAGGCAGACGGCTTCGTTAAAGAATGGAATCTTAACGGCGAAAAGGTAACTCTCGGAGTTAAGAAAAACTAGGAAATTCTATAAATACCGGCGGTAATTTACCGCCGGCATTTAAGTATTATGAGAAATCTTTGAGCGAGGCTCAAACAGGATGGGGTATGGATTTGATACTGTATTTTCGCAAGTAAATGGCAAGATTGGTTTTTTTTCGTGGAAAAGGAGCCGTTTCTATGGTATACTTGCAAGGTATTTATTTAGGAAAGAATGAATCGGACAGATTCTTCTTATATCCTGAAGCCGGCATCTGCCGGATAAGGGGTAAAAACTCTTAAAGGAGGACAAGTAATTGATATTCAACAAAAAAGAATTCAAGGAAAACGTTCAGGACTACTTA
>CACYBJ010000103.1 GCA_902772565.1 uncultured Lachnospiraceae bacterium
AATGTGACCCTTTGTATTTGGAAGAGTCTTATACTTTGTACCGAAGATGGTGTTGTTTTCGCAAATATATACGTAGTCCACATCGTCATCGATAGGAAGGTCGGAGCAATCCGGAATGTAGGAGAAAGTCTTGTCCTCGGAACTTGCAACCTTTACGGCCTCACCGTAAATCTGTGCTTCCTGGTATGCTTTCTTGGCCCACTGACCTGTTACGATGTAGGCTGCTTTTTTGTTCTTCATAAGGTTCATGGGAACCTGCGCAAAGAATGTGCTTGCGCCTCCCTGAAGGAAAAGCACTTTGTAGTTGTCAGGGATGTTCATGAGTTCCCTGAGATCTGCTTCTGCTTCCTTAATGATGTTGTCATAGACTTTAGAGCGGTGGCTCATTTCCATAACGGACTGGCCTGAACCCTTGTAGTCAAGCATTTCTTCTGCAGCTTCTTTTAAGACTTCCTCTGGCAGTACTGCAGGACCTGCCGAAAAATTGTAAACTCTGCTCATTGTGAGTTCCTCCTTAGTAGAATATATCGTGGCCGAAGCCGGTTTCGGCGAGTTTTTGCAAACGTGTAGACTCTATCGCACAATCTGCGTCGCCGTACTTTAGTTTATGCCCCAAATAATTAAATGTCAACCACAAAAGGACGCTTGTAACATCCTATTTTTATTTAAAACCGATGGTCTTTTTGACATTGAGTTTTTCGGAAAATTCAGCATCTCCCGTTGCTGCCAGAAAGTCTTCTTTTGCCAGGGTGATTTTTGTACTTCCTGCAAGAGAGTTTCTTAATGCACCCTTGGACCAGGTTCTTTCGTAAAGGTTACGCACGAATCTGGCATTGGCAAATTCTTTGGATGACAGTGTCTCGTCGGAGAGTTCGTCGAAATACTTTGAAACTTCCTTCTCGAACTCGTCATCATACTCAAAGTGCTTTTTAACCATTAACATGTATATTTCAAACAGCTGCTGTCTGGTATAGTTCGGGAATTCGATCACATAAGGCATACGGCTTCTGAGACCGGGATTTGATTTCATAAGTTCCGCCATCTCGTCGGTGTAGCCTGCCATGATTACCAGCATGTCATCCCGGTGGTTTTCCATTTCCGAAACAAGAGTCGCAATGGCCTCTCTTCCGTAGTCCTCGCTGCTCTTATCGCCGTTGTAAAGAGAATAGGCCTCGTCGATAAAGAGCACGGAGCCGTAGGAATCACGGCAGATGGACGCTGTTTTTACCGCCGTCTGGCCGACATAACTTGCGCACAGATCTCTTCCGGCATATTCAAGGAAAGCACCTTTTCTGAGTATGCCCTCTTCCTTCATGATCTGTCCCAGTATTCTTGCAACGGTGGTTTTTCCCGTACCCGGGGAACCGGTGAATCTCATATGAATACACGGACGGTCCAGGGATTTATCTGAAAGGGCAATCTTAACCTGGGAAATAATCTCTCTTATGCGCTCTGTGATCTTCTCCATTCCGATAAGTTCGCCAAGGGCGGCATATCCCTTGGTTTCAAAGGCGCTTTTATCCACAAAGTCCGGAATGTCTTCGGGGCATATTTTTCCGGCATCTGCCGTAATGCCCTTTGCTCTTTTTGAAATCACGTCATTGGTCTTCTTCAGGATAACTTCACAGGCCATTTTCTCAACGGTCTTAAAACCGTAGAAACGGCCGTCGATTTTCTCCTGACGAATCCTGTCTGTCATCAGCTCGATTACGGATGTATCGAGAGTAAAATCCTTGCCTGTAATCTCGTCCCAGAAGGATTCAACAAGAATAATATCCGAAAGAGGCGGAATCTGAACCACCTTAAGCATCATGATGTCGGAGATGCTTCCCACAACATCGTCAAGGGACTGCTTCTCAAGGAAAGGAATGCGGAACATAAAAATATAGTCATCATTGTACTTGTAAAGCCTCTTAAGGAACTCTCTGAATTCCTCCTGTTTGGCCTTATCAAGATAGTAGGAAATGTCTATTCCGATAATGTTATATTTGTTTTCTTCCGTGTTTTCCTTAAGGGAATCAATCAGGGTATCGGCGGTTGTATAGCCGTTGGTATCTTCCGCACCAATGCGGGACTCTCCGTAATTGGTCCTTTTGGATTCGGCACCTTCTTCATAGATATCCATTCTCTGCAGATAGTTTCCGAAGGATGAAAGAAGGGTTGTGAAGCCGCATCCGCCGTCCATGGCAAAAAGGTAATTGGTCTGTTTTACAACGCTTAATGCCTTTTTTTCCTTAAGCATGGGGATAACTTCATTTAATTCCGTAACCAGTTTCTGGTACTCTTCCACGCCGTAATAATTGTCATAGATGGACCTCATGAGTTTCACAAGATCCTCGGTTTCACCGTAAGGGGTTACGTAAATATCCTTAATCGCATTGGTATCCGGGAATGCTTCGTCCCAGGCTTTGTAAAGAATCTCCCTGCACTGCTCGGCATTTTCCGCAGTCATGGCAACTGTGGCAAATACAAAACGGTAAACCCACATGTCAGGTTCCGATTCAG
>CACYBJ010000104.1 GCA_902772565.1 uncultured Lachnospiraceae bacterium
AATATAAAAGGCAAAAAGACAAGAAGGGCGAAGAGCTGCCTGAGACTTTCAGTCCGTGCGAGCACTGCTTTGCCGATCCTGTCAAATAAACCTTCCTCTGTAAGACCTGCCACAACTATCATTAAACTCCATAGCGTGCACAGGGATTTGAAATCTATATAGTCTATATATTCCCTGCCCGGCGTGACGAAGAAGGCGGATGCTGCCGCCAGAATCCACGCCACGCTAAGCACTGTTTCCTTCTTTACGAAGGCAATTATTTTCTTCATTTATTAAACCGTTTACTCCAATTCATCAAGAATCATCCTTGCGGCCCTGCCTCTGGAAACACCGTTGTCCATGGCCTGCTTTCCGATGTATCGGTGAGCCTCATCTTCCGTCATGTGCTTTTGCTCCATAAGGGTGAATTTGGCTTTGTCCACCATGCGCAGTTCTTCGATTTTTTCCTCGGCTGCCCGGAGTTTTCTCTCCTGCTCCCTCATTTTGTTCTGAAGGGCGATCAGGAAGCGGATTATTTTATCCATGCGCCCCTTCGGCGATGGTTTCGGCATTGCTATAATGCCATAATCCGTAACTCTCTGAAGAGTCTCCTCGTATATATCCTGACTGACCACAATAAGCACCGAAGCGTTGCTCTTTTCGGCGGCATCTATGGCGAAAACCTCTCCCGTCTCATCGGGCAGGGGAGAGTTTATCACTATCAGGTCGTAGTATCTTTCGAGAAGAGACATACGGGCAGATGCCACACTTCTTTTTGATTCACAGGTGACAAATCCGGTAAGGGATTTTTTGATCAGCTGGTCGAAGGATTCCGATGCGGACACTATCAGAACGGAGTGGTATATGTCCTTGCTTTGCGGCATAACGCTCTCCTATTTCGTGTATTCTCTGACAATGCCTTCCGGCACGAAGTTCTTTACAAATTCACTGTTTGCCGCAAGTTTTCCTGCTTCCTTGCGGGAACCCGGAAGCATAATAGCTTCCGTATCCATTTCCTCGGGAAGTGAAAGCTTCTTTTCGATTCCCGCCATGCCGGCATGGATAAGAAGCGCGTAAACAAGGTATGGATTACTGGAAGCATCGGGGCTTCTAAGTTCCACTCTCGTTCTTCCCTTATAGGTTTCTATAAACATAAGTTCCGACTCGCTGGCGCTGGACCAGTTGATCTTATCGGGAGCCGTGTTGTTTCCGAAACGGCTGTAGGATGCATCTGTCGGATTAAGGAAAATGGTAATGTCTCCGATAATATCGAAAATGCCTGCTGCGGCATATTTAACCACGTCATTTCCCTCTTTGTCAACGGCATAAATATTTATGTGGTAACCGTTGCCCGGACAGTCCGGAAGGGGTCTGGGTGAAAAGTCCGCTGCCAGTCCGTAGCGGTCCGCAATGGTACTTACAACCATCTTGAAAGTGGTCATCTGATCCGCTGCCTTAAGAGGCTTTGCATAATGGAAATCGATTTCGTTCTGGCCCGGGCCTCGCTCGTGGTGAGACCTTTCGGGAGTAAGTCCCATTCTTTCAATGGTAAGGGAAATCTCCCTTCGAACGTTTTCACACTTGTCAAGAGGTGCGATATCAAGATATCCCGCGTTGTCATAAGGGATTCTTGTGGGGTTGCCGTCCTCGTCTTTTTTGAAAAGATAGAACTCGGTTTCGGTTCCGAATCTGAACTCGATGCCGGCATCTTCCGCTTCCTTAATAGCCCTCTTTAAGATGGCTCTGGTATCGGATTCGTAAACCTTTCCTTCGGGAGTATAAACGTCGCAGAACATACGAAGGACCTTACCGCTATCGGGACGCCAGGGAAGAATAGCCATGGTGTCGGGATTCGGTTTTAAGTAAAGCACGGCATAGGGGCAGTCTCCGAAGCCTGCGATTTCGCCGGCGCTGATGGGCGCCCCATCCTGAAAGGCTTTCTTAACTTCCCCCGGCATAACGGAAATGTTTTTCTGTACGCCGTAGGCATCACGAAAAGCAAGACGGATAAATTTAACGTCCTCCTCTTCGATAAACTTCATTACTTCGTCCATCGTATAATTCATAGTAACCTCCGCATTATATAATGCTTATTCTCGGTGAAATATCCTCCAAAACATCAAGAAGAATTCTAACGGTATCAAGAGATGTGAACATGGTCACACCGTTCATTATGGCGCATCTTCTGATCTCAACGCCGTCGCTGTAATGTATGCCGGAAAGTATTGCACGGGTGTTGATTATGTAACTTACATAGCCGGCTCTGATGGATCTTAATATCTCATCGCTTCCGTCACTGATTTTGCCGCGGATGCGGGTTCTTATGCCGTGCTCCTTAAGGAATACTCCGGTTCCCACGGTGGCTTCGATGTTAAAGCCCAGTTCGTAGAAACGTCTGATGAGAGGAAGGGCTTCCTCCTTGTCCTCATCTGCCAGAGTAACCATTACGGTTCCGTACTCTCTCATCTTTATGCCGGAAGCCTGAAGGGCTTTGTAAAGGGCTCTCTTAAGGCTCTTGTCATAGCCGATGGCCTCGCCCGTGGACTTCATCTCCGGTGAAAGATAGGCATCCATACCGTTAAGTTTTTCGAAGGAGAAGGCAGGTGCCTTTACATACCAGAAATCCTTTTCCGGCTGAACCTTATCCGCAAGTCCCTGGTCGGCAAGGGAAATTCCCAGCATAACTTTGGTGGCAATATCAACCAGCGGAATGCCGGTGGATTTTGAAAGGAAAGGAACGCTTCGTGAAGCTCTTGGGTTAACCTCGATTATGTAAACGCTGTCGTCCTTATCTACGATAAACTGAATATTGTAAAGACCTACTATGCCTATTCCTATACC
>CACYBJ010000105.1 GCA_902772565.1 uncultured Lachnospiraceae bacterium
AGTTGATCCACGGATAAGGGGTCTTCGGTGTCGTAATGACATATTCTCTTTTGGCGTCGTCAAAATGACCGAACTTCATTGTAAACCCTCCTGCAATAATAATAGTATGTATAAAATAGCGCCTTTGCGTGGTTCATCCGCAAAGACGCCTAAATTATATCAAAATCATATGTAAAAGTAAATGAATTATTCACCGCTGTAGGGACCGAATTTTGCGCCGGGGGTCAGAGGGTTACCGGTGGTCACTCCCTGTCCGCTGCTGATGGCCACTTTCGGGGTGTCGGAATACTCGTGAGACGCATAGAATTCATAAAAAACCGTTCCGCCTGCGATACACACAAGAAGCCATATGACAATGACTATGCGGCGGATGCGGTTCAGCCTTAACTGCTCTGCGCTCTTACGGCTGTTTACTATTTTTGAATCGTACCTGCGTACGGGTGACTTGTATTCCATATAAATTCATATTGCCCCGCAGCAAGCTACGGGGCATCCTTTTTCTTATGCTTCGGCTTCTGTAGCCTTTTCTTCTGTTTCTTCCTTTACTTCTTCCTTCTTCTCTTCGCCTTCAAAGAAAATATGGAAAAGAGCAGCGGCTGCCGCACCGATGAGCGGAGCAAGGATGAATACCCAAACATCTTTAATTGCTGCAGTGTCGCCCTTGATTGCTGTCATAACAGCAGGTCCGAGACTTCTTGCAGGGTTTACGGAACATCCTGTGAATGCGATACCGATAAGATGTACCCATGTAAGTGTAAGACCGATAATAAGACCGCCGAATGAACCATGTCCCGCCTTCTTTGATGTAACACCAAGTATTACTGAAACAAAGAAGAAAGTCATAATGATTTCGACAATAATAGCAGCGGTAGAATTACCGTTAAGTCCGGCAAGACCGTTTGTTCCGAGACCGCCTGTTCTGTCAGTTACGTCGCCAAGATCAAAGATAGCCGAAAGTGATGCTGCAGCGGCAAATGCGCCCAGAACCTGAGCAACTACATAGCAGCAGAAGTCAACCACTTTCATTCCGCCGGTAAGATAAACCGCAAGGGAAACCGCCGGGTTGATATGGCATCCGGAAATGTTTCCGACACAATATGCCATTCCTACGATTGTAAGACCGAATGCAAGAGCGGTAATAAGATAACCTGCCCCGAAAACGGCGTCACAACCTACAGCCATTGCTGTACCGCAACCAAAAAAGACAAGTGCATAGGTACCGAGAAATTCGGCAATGTACTTTTTCATTTCATTTTCTCCTTCCTGCAAATCCGAAGCATCCTATACTAATGCCGCAGTTTTACATTTTGGGCATCTGCCCAAGTGTATTAAATATATTATAAAATACCCCGCATACACGGCAAAATATGTTTCTGCCGTGTATACAATTAAAATATAATCCATTTGTCTTTAAGTGTCAAACGATTATAAAGGTTGCGTGGCAATTTATACAACAAACCCCTGCACCATTTCGGTTGTGCAGGGGCTGTACCGTAATTATTTGCTTGCAAGAAGCATCATGATTTTATTGCTTCTTTCTACGAATTTTGACATCTCTTCGGGGTTAAGAGGACGCTGTGCAAGTCTTGCCAGATCGTATACCTGCTCACAGTAAAGAGAGGTGTTCTTTGCCTTGGGGTGAGCGATGATCTGCTGAACGAGAGCGTTTCCTGAGTTAAGAACCAGTGTTTCCGGAACTCCCATACCCGGCATAGGTGTATCCATGCCGTACATCTTCATCATATCCTGCATTCTGCGGTTCTCTTCCGAAAGCGTTACGACTGCGGATACGTCTTCGCTCTTTAGCTTCATAACCTTAAGCTCAAGCTTGTCATTACCGATGGCCTTCTTAAACACATCGGTGATGGCGTCGATCTCCTCCTGGGTGTTTCCGGTTTCGTCCTTGAACGCATCCGAAATGTCCGCATCAATCCTCTCGAACTTCACGCTGTCATTGTCCTGCTCCACAAGGTTGATAAACGGAGCATCAATAGCATGGGGAAGGATGAGTGCCTCCATTCCCTGCTCGTTAAACATCTTAACATACTGACTCTGCTGTTTTTCGTCGGTTACATAGAATACCGATGTCTTTGTCTTTTCGGCTTCATCTGCCTTTTCGTCGGAGCCGGATGCTTCAGAGCTGTTTTCACCCGTATCTGCCGAAGCCTTATCGTCGCCCTTATCGGCTTCTTCTTCGGACTTTGCAGCATCCGCGTTTTCCTCAGCGGCTGCATCTTCAGTATTACCGGCTGCTTCTCCGTTATCGGAAGCCTCCCCGGCCTTGTTAAGAAGCTCGGCCTTACCGGCAGCCTTTACATAATCCTCAAGTGTTATGTATTTGCCTGCAAGATCCTTGTATATGATGGCTGACATCATCTTGGATTTGAACTTATCGTCCTTTAAGCAACCGAACTTAATGAATGGAGCAATGTCATCCCAGTACTTCTCGTAGTTTGCACGGTCCACCTTGAACATGCCGGTAAGCTTGTCAGCCACCTTCTTGGTGATGTAATCGGAGATTTTCTTAACAAATCCGTCGTTCTGAAGTGCGGAACGGGACACATTAAGAGGCAGATCCGGACAGTCGATCACACCCTTAAGAAGCATAAGGAATTCAGGAATAACTTCTTTAATGTTGTCGGCTATAAATACCTGGTTGTTGTAAAGCTTGATCTTTCCTTCGATGGTATCATACTGGGTGTTGATCTTAGGGAAGTAGAGAATACCCTTTAAGTTGAAAGGATAGTCCATGTTAAGGTGAATCCAGAAAAGAGGCTCCTTATAATCATGGAACACATCTCTGTAGAAATCCTTGTACTGTTCCTCTGTACATTCATTCGGATGCTTGTTCCAAAGCGGATGGGTTTCGTTTACAGGTTTCGGAGCATCTTTCTTCTTGTCATCCTTGCTGTCTTTCTTGTCTGCATCCTTGGCCTCGCCGTTTTCGTCTACGTCAACGTCAATAACTTCGTCGGACTCGAAATCCTCAGACGTAAACTGAGGCTCGCCGAGATAGATCTCAACAGGCATGAAAGAGCAGTATTTGTCGAGAACTTCCTTCACTCTGTACTCATTGGAGAACTCGTAGGAATCCTCGGACATGTAAAGGATGATGGTTGTTCCTCTTTCGGTTCTGGTTCCGCGGCTCATGCTGTATTCAACGCCGCCCTCAGACTCCCAAAGCACAGGTTCGGCACCTTCCTGATAGGAAAGAGTATCGATGGTTACTTTGTCCGCAACCATAAATGCGGAATAGAAGCCGAGACCGAAATGACCGATGATCTGGTCGGTATTGGCCTTGTCTTTGTATTTTTCAAGAAACTCTGCTGCTCCGGAGAAAGCAATCTGGTTGATGTACTTCTTGATTTCATCGGCTGTCATACCGATACCGTTGTCGGTAAAGGTAAGAGTTTTCTTCTCTGTATCGGGCTTTACGGTAATAAAGAACTTTTCATCGGCAAGATCCACTTCACCGATAAGGGCGAGTTTCTGGAGCTTTGTAATGGCATCGCATCCGTTGGATACCAGCTCACGGATAAAAATATCGTGGTCCGAATACAGCCACTTTTTAATAATAGGGAAAATGTTATCGGAATTAATTGATAAACTTCCGTTTTCGTTGATTACTTCTGACATATTACGCCTCCGTTTTGATATA
>CACYBJ010000106.1 GCA_902772565.1 uncultured Lachnospiraceae bacterium
TCATCCTGTATCCAGCCGGTGGCAAGAGTGCCGTCGTCGCCCACATAGTAGTAGTCGCCGTCCATCTTCATGAGACCGTCGGCAACAAGACCGTTTTCATCCAGGTAGTGGATTACACCGTCAATATTTACTGCGCCGGTCTGCATTACGCCGTTCTCGTCGAAATATCTCTGACCCTCAACGGTCTGAACCCAGCCAGTAAGAGTCTTTCCGCCTTCGCCGAAGTAATAATAGTCTTCGCCGACACTTGAGAATCCCGATAACCTGTAGCCATTCTTAACATCATAGTAAGGACCTGTGGTATCGTTTGATGCCCATCCCAGAAGGAGTGTGCCGTCTTCGTTTACATAGTAGTATTTTCCGTTAAAGAAATAAGGACCAACCGGCTGGAATCCCTTCTCGGTTCTTAAGCAGAGCTTTCCTTCGGCATTTGTGTATACGCCCCAGAAGAACTTGCCGTCATCATCGAAATGATAATCATCTTTGCCTACAAGCTTATCGCCTTCGTAGAGACCGTTTTCGTCCTGAAAGTATTCATTGCCCTGATACTCGAACCAGCCCATGTAAAGGATGCCCTTGTCGGTAAAAATGTAGTCGGTTCCGTCAACGGTATTAAATCCTGTAAGAGCCTTACCGAACTTGAGGTAACGAAGACCTTCCTTGTTCTCTTTCCATCCGTTGGTAAGAATAAGAACAGCGATAGCAGCAGCAACAACCACGGCTGATGCAATAATTACTATCTTACCCTTTGTGCTTTTAATGAAATTCATGTTTTGCCATGCGGCAGGCGTTGTGCCCACATAATGACGCGCCTGCTCCGTCATCATATGGTTTGAAAGACTTGCTTTCAAACATTCTCCCTATCAAGCGAATTTCTTCGCAAATTCATCCGTATTACTAAAATCTCATTTTACCCGTACAATTATAGTATATGGGCATACGTGCGTCAACGAACAAACCGCTCAAATTTACCTTGTTTTAGGCATCTGCCTTTGGTAAAATTATTTACGATATGACGCCTATCGTCACATTAAAACACCTTCGGAATGGTATGAATAAATGAGAAAACTTATCAATGACGGTTGGAGCTTTGCTCTTTTTGAAACCGGTACAAAAAAAGAAGACATTTTAAACTATATTTCAGGAAGTAAAAATCTTACTCCCGAGAAGGATTTTGCCCCTGTTGACATCCCCCATGACTGGCTGATTTATGATGTAAACAACCTTTATAAATCCGGCATGGGCGTCTACACACGCAGTATCGATCTTGATTCGTCGAAGAATAACTCTGTCTACTTTGACGGCGTTTACATGAATACCACCGTGTACCTTAACGGCATCGAAGTGGCATTCTCCCCTTACGGCTACTCTTCCTTTGAAGCAGATCTTGGACCTGCCGTAAAACATGGGGACAATCTCCTTACTGTTATCTGCGATTACATTTCACCTAATTCCCGCTGGTATTCCGGCGCAGGAATCTTCCGCGATGTATTCTTATATGAGCGGGAAGAAACTCACCTGGAAACCGACGGAGTTTACATTTCTTCTACAGCAGTAGACCCTAGTGATATTGCAACTTGCAGAGATTTTATTCTCACAGTGGATACGGGAGTTTTCGGAGCAAATGCATCTGCCGGCGCAGTTTCAATTGTACACACTCTCCTTGACGCCTGCGGAAATGTTGTTACCGTACTTAGCGATTTCCGAGTTCTTAATGCGGAGGATGTGGCATCTGCCCTTAAAGACACAAAAGAAGCGGATATCTATAAAGAGGACACCGCTGCTCACTTTAATGATGACAAAAACTTAGTAAGATTCACGGCTTGTGCCAAAGTATCCGGAGTGACCCTTTGGGAACTCGACGCACCTTATCTTTACACTTTAAAGACCCAGCTTTTTGACGGAGAAAATCTGTTGGACGAAACCGTAAATAAAGTTGGTTTCAGAACCGCAAAATTCGATCCTGATAAGGGTTTCTTCCTCAACGGAAAGCACTTAAAGATCAATGGTGCCTGCATGCACCATGACCTGGGCTGCCTCGGAGCCGCATTTAACCGTGCCGCTCTTAAAAGACAGTTTGAAAAGCTTAAGGAAATAGGCGTTAACGCCGTACGCACTGCCCACAATATGCCTGCATCCGCCCTTATGGACATCGCAGACGAAACAGGTATGCTCATCGACTCCGAAGCCTTTGACATGTGGGAAATGAAGAAGAACACCTATGACTACGGCCTTTATTTCAAGGAGTGGTGCGAAATCGACGTTAAACGCTGGGTAATGCGAGACAGAAACCATCCGAGCCTTATTATGTGGTCCGTGGGCAATGAAATTCCCGATACCAACAACGAAGGCTCAGAGGCCATTGCCTACAGGCTTTGCAAAGCAGTTAAACGCTACGATTACCGCCGAAACGGCCACACCACCATCGGTTCCAACTTTGTTGCCTGGCCTCCGGCCCAGAAGAGTTCAGAAGCTGTGGAAGTGGCAGGCTACAACTACCTGGAATCGGTTTATGACGAGCATCATGAGAAATTCCCTCACTGGTGCATTTACGGAAGCGAAACTTCCTCCACCGTACAGAGCAGAGGCGTTTACCATTTCCCGAAGGAAGCGAAGCTTCTTACCTATGACGACCAGCAGTGCTCTTCTCTTGACAACTGTACAACCAACTGGGGTGCAAGAAGCGTTCATGACGTTATTGCCATCGACAGAGACAAAACCTACAGCATGGGCCAGTTCATCTGGACAGGCTGGGATTACATAGGCGAACCCACACCTTACTTTACAAAGAATTCCTACTTCGGTCACATTGATACCGCCGGATTCTTTAAGGACACAGCATACATTTTTAAGGCTGCCTGGACAGACTATAAAAAGTCACCCTTCGTGCACATTGCACCCTACTGGTGCTTTAACGAAGGACAGGTGATAGATATTATTGTTACTTCCAATGCTCCGAAGGTTCAGCTTTTCCTTAACGGAACATCTCTCGGAAGCAGGGATCTTAATCAAAAAGAAGGTACCGGTTTTTCCGCAGCCTACAAGCTTCCTTATGAAGCCGGCACTCTTACGGCTATCGCTTACGATGAAAACGGCGTCGAAATTGCAAAGGATGAAAAGAAGTCCTTTACGGATCCTGCAAGCATCTGCCTTACTGCCGAAAACAGCACTCTTATGGCAGATGGTGAAGACCTGCTCTTCCTTCAGATTTCCATGCTTGATAAAGACGGAAACGAAGTAGCCAATGCCAGAAACCGTATTAATGTATCAGTAAGCGGCGAAGGACGTCTCCTGGGCCTTGATAACGGCGACAGCACAGACTACGAAGAATATAAAGGCGGATCACGTAAGCTCTTTTCGGGCAAACTTCTTGCGGTTATAGGTTCCACCAAAACTGCCGGAGATGTCACTGTAAAAGTCAGCTCACCGGGGCTGGACGATGCAACATTTGAGATTCAGACTACAAAAGTAGAACCAAGGAAAGGCGCAGCTTCAGGTCTTCTCTCGGTTACACATGAAAGCATCGGCACA
>CACYBJ010000107.1 GCA_902772565.1 uncultured Lachnospiraceae bacterium
ACTTCCTGCTGCCATGGGATACCTGAAAAATGACAAATGGCGTACTGCTGGTGCAGGCCTTCTGGTGGTACTGGGAATATTGCCGGCAGCTTATACCATGCAGTGCAAAATAGAAGAGGAACCTCTGATCTATCCGGACAGTTATGTGACATCTTATATAGGCCAGTCGGAGTACATCTACCTGTTTACAGACAATGAGGCTCTCTGGCCGGGAGATCTTCATCTGAAAGGATTGTTCCCAAGAGAGATAACGGCATATCAGAAAGACGGGACCAATCTGACATTCACGATTCGGACAACCCTAGGGGATAATATGATCGATCTTCCACTGCTTTATCATAAAGGGTATCGCGCAGAGGGAACCGGCTGTGATGAAATCGAATTGGTTCGCGGAACCAATAATGTGATTCAGCTGAATGTAAAGAATATGGCAGAGGAAAGCAGCTTCCGTGTCTGGTTCCAACCTCCGGTTACTTGGATGATTGCATCACTGTTCAGTGGAGTTGGTATGATTGTATTGTGCACATTGGTAATAAAATACACGCGAAGACATTACCAAGGCAAATACTGAGTTTATGTAACAATATAATATGTGAATAAGTAAAGAGAAGCCCTCGTGTAGTATTTCTGAAACTCAGGGGTAATTATGAAAGTTAATTTGATTAAGCGTTTCCCGCAGAATCTTCTCATTGTGTGTTTGGCATTTTTGGGATTTTTGTTCATTCGATATGATCTTATCTTAAAAATACCAGATAATGTGTATTTGACAAATGAGGTGCCCGATTCATCACTATTAAATGTCATGAGAGATTGTCCGATTGAGGTTGGATTAAATATAGAAGGTACTTCTGTTAATGATATTTGGTTTACCATTACATCAGAGAGTGAACTTGATTATTCGTCAATTGAAGTATGTATTTCTGGAAGCGATGGAAGTGAAATGTTAAAATGCTTTATTAATCCAGAAAATGTGATCTCATTTTCAGATGATCTGAGAACGGCCGTTATTCTCTTGAACTTTGACCAATGTTATGGTTCGGAGTTGCCACCTGACAGTTATCGGGTCTTATTTACAAATCATTCAGAATTAATGGATGAGTTTGATGTTCAGGTGAAGGTGGAAAAATCGATGCCGATTCTGAATATCGGAAGCCAAAAAAGGACCGCTGTGGGCAGATATGTTGCTTATGCTGTACTGCTCTTGCTAATTACTTATATTGTTATTGTTTTTTTTACGGCCTCTTGCCTTGATCCGGCAAAATACTTTCTTATCACTGGTGCGTTTCTGGGAATAATATATATGATTCTATGCGTTGCATGGGGAGTTCCAGATACAGACTCTCATTATCCGGCGGTATATCGTTTTTCAAATATATTGCTGAATCATGATGAGGAGTGGGAGTATAGAATGGGAGATGGAAAATTTCTAAACCTTACTGGATTTTCATCCAGAAATTCATCTGTCAAGGATTATGCTCTTTTGGAAGGGGCAATGTATCTTCAATCTGAACAGGGGTATATGGAAGGCACGCCCAAAGAGCATATGAAATTCTATTCAATTGTTTGTTATTTCCCACTTGTACTGGGATTATGTCTAGGACGGCTTTTAAATCTAAACCCGTTAGCCACTCACTATTTTGCACGAATATTTTCTCTTTTGTTTTTTATTATATTGTGCCATCATGCTATTCAAACGACACCAACGGGGAAATGGTTGTTTTCCCTGATTCCACTACTTCCGGTACCTTTGATATTCGCAAGTTCCTTTTCATATGATACGATGGTGCTGTCAATCTCATTGAATTTCATATCCGCTGTTTTAAGAATGAATGCTTCGCTTCAATCACTGGAAAGAATTGGAGAAAGGAAAATAATAGGGAAAAATTATTATGGATTGATACATAACAGATATTATATTAACACGATCATATGGACCTTTTTACTTGGAGCAGTAAAGGGCGGTGGGTATGTCGTACTTTTTCCAATTGTTTTAATATTTTTACAAAGGCATTCGAAAACTTATTATATTCATCATGTGCTTGTTTTGTTTTGTACAGTGGTTGTTTCTTTATCACTGTTTGATTTAATTCTTCCTTCAGGAATGCATTTATTTCAGTTTGGTGGGGAGGATTCTAACTATCTTTCTGCTAAATACGCCTTAACGAATCCATACAGATTTGTAATGATGACTATTAAAGCATATTTGGTGTATTTTGATTTTAATCTTCTGAATCTCGGTGGTATGAATCTGCATTATTCGTTGCCGGCAGTGCAGCCTACGATTTCTTTGTTTATTATTATCTTTTTACTATTCTGCTGTTATTTAATAGGTTTGTTTGAAAAAGATGAATTTTCGCTTGAACCACTAAATAAAATTTATTTTTTACTCGTAACTGGTCTTACATTATGTATGGTTCCTGTAATGTTGTTAAGTTATACATCTGTTAACTCAGAAACAGTAGAAGGA
>CACYBJ010000108.1 GCA_902772565.1 uncultured Lachnospiraceae bacterium
ATTTTCCTTCGGAAATCAGTCGTTCCGCCGCCGGTTTTGCAATGGCTGCCGCGGAGCCCAAAGAAAGAATTGCTATGTCGCTTCCGCTGATTAAGGTCTCGGATTTTCCGTATTCGAAAGGTGCGCAGTCATCATCTGAAAAACTGTCACAGCCTCTCGGGTATCTTACTGCCACAGGGCCGTCTGTTTCATGTGCAAAACGAAGAGCCATGGCAAGTTCCCTGCCGCTCTTGGGAGAAATCACCGTAAGGTTCGGAATGGTTGCAAGATAGGAATCATCATAGATACCCTGGTGGGTTTCTCCGTCCTGTCCCACGATTCCGGCTCTGTCTATGGCAAAAATAACCTTTTTGCCCGTGAGGCAGACATCATGGATGATCTGGTCGTAGGCTCTTTGCAGGAAGGTGGAATAAATGGCAACCACGGGATGAAGCCCGCCGGCAGCAAGTCCTCCGGCAAATGTTACCGCATACTCTTCCGCAATACCTACATCAAAAAATCTGTCAGGATACTTTTCACTGAAAGAAATCAGGCCCGTGCCGTCGCACATGGCTGCCGTAATGGCCACCAGTTTGTCATCTTCCTTTGCAAGCTCACACACGGTATCGGAAAAGACGTCCGTGTAGGTGCGCCCGCCGCTGCTGTTCTTTAACTCCCCTGTTTTAACATCGAAAGGCGATATACCGTGGAACTTGCTGGGCTCCTGCTCCGCAAGGCGGTATCCCTTTCCTTTTTTGGTTATCACATGAACGATTACAGCGCCCTTATAGGTTTTGGCCGCTTCAATGGCTCTGATAAGCGCGTGGATATTGTGGCCGTCCACAGGACCGAAATAGCCTACGCCCATGTCTTTAAAGAAATCTCCGGGCATAAACATGTCTCTGATGGAATTCTTGGTCTTTACAAGACCCTTGGCCACCTTTGTACCGAAACCGGTTTTGGTAAGAGTATGCTCAACTCCGCCCTTAAAATCGATATAGGCTTCGGACTGTCTTACTCTTTCCAGGTACTTTGCCATACCGCCCACATTCTTGGAAATGGACATGTTATTGTCGTTCAGAATGATGATGGTATTGGACTTATATCTTGAAAGGTTGTTTAAGGCTTCGTAGGCCATGCCTCCCGAAAGGGAACCGTCTCCTATTACCGCCACGACTTTGTACTTTTCACCTAAAATATCTCTTGCTCTTGCATAGCCCGCTGCCGCAGCGATACTTGTGGTTGCATGACCTGTATCAAATGCATCGCAGGGACTCTCCGACTCCTTTGGAAAACCCGAAAGACCCTGATTCTGTCTGATGGTCTTAAGTTCTTCCTTTCTGCCTGTCAGCATTTTGTGAACATAGGACTGATGTCCCACGTCCCATATGATCTTGTCTTCCGGCAGATTCAGAGTTGCATGAAGGGCAATGGTAAGTTCCACCGCACCGAGATTGCTGGCAAGATGTCCGCCTGTTTCGGAAACGGTACGAACAAGATATCTGCGGATTTCCGCTGCCAGGTCATTATAATGGGCAGGATCTATTTTTTTTATGTCATTCGGCTCATTTATCTGAGCTAGATATCCGGACATAATGCCTCCGTTATTTAGTCCTTGTTACAAGGAATTTTAAAAGTCCGGCAAGAAAACTGTCCTCAAGTCCGAGACCCGTAAGCAAGTTTTCCGCTTCTTTAGTCAGTTCGTCTACCTTCTTCTGGGACTCGTCAAGTCCGTGAATGGTCACATAGGTAGTCTTGTTGTTTTCTTCATCGCTGTGTACCGGCTTTCCGAGTTCTTCGTCGGTACTGGTTTCGTCGAGTATATCGTCTCTTATCTGGAAGGCGATGCCTGTGCATCTGCCGATTCTTTCGAATTTGTCTACTGTGTCAGTGTCCGCTCCCGCAAGAACCGCACCCATCATCAGGGAGGATTCGATCAGCGCAGCGGTTTTGCCGATATAGATGAAATCGATTTCCTCATCGCTAAGTGGTTTGCCGGTGTTGACAACATCCACCACCTGGCCGCCTATCATTCCGTAGATGCCCGCCTTGGTTCCCAGAATTTTAAGAGCCCTGGCTGCATTCTTAAGATCGTCATGATTGTCAGCTACGGCCTCTAAGGCAGATGCCGCAGTTTCATAGGCCAGATTAAGAAGTCCGTCGCCTGTAAGAACACCCATGGCCTGTCCGTAGACTGCGTGGGTCGTAGGCTTTCCGCGTCGTAAAAGATCGTTGTCCATTTCAGGAAGATCGTCATGAACCAGGGATGAGGAGTGAATCATTTCAATGGCTGCCATAAAGGGCTCCAGAAGTTTCTCTTCTTTCTCCTTTTTGCCGCCCAGGGCCTCATACACCTCTTTTACCATGAGAGGGCGAAGTCTCTTGCCGCCGTTGGCCACGCTGTACTCCATGGCTTCAAATATCACTGCGGAAAAACTGTCGGATTTCGGAAGTCTCTTAAGGACGATCTCCGAGATTTCTTCGGTCTTTGTTTTAAGAGTCGTTACGAAATCATTCATTGGCAGCACCTTCTTCTATAGCATTCATTTCTTTTTCGATGTCTTCGATCATTTTATTGCACTTCTCAAGTTCTTTGATTCCGTCCTTATAAAGCCTGAAGGAATCTTCAAGAGAAATACTGTCATCGTTCATGTCTCTTACTATTCCCTCAAGTTTGATCATTGACTCCTCAAGGGTAAGTCCTTCGTTTTTTACATTGTCCATATGTCTTTTTCCTCGATGTCTGTGACTTCCGCGCCTACTATTCCGTCTCTGAGTGCCATGTTGATTCTGTCCCCTGCACAAAGAGTTTTAACGCTTGAAATCTTTTTGTCCTCCGAATCGGATACGTAGGCATATCCGCCGGCTATTTTTGCTACGGGAGATGCACTCTCCAGGCTTCCCGCCAGTATCTTAAAGCGGTTTTTGGTGTCCGTTAGGGATGATTTCATCAAGCGTTTTATTTCGGCTTCCGAAATTTCAAGAACCCTTTTCCTGTTAATCAACTTACGTTCCAGACTGCCTTTCAGTTTTTCTCTGTCGGCTGTCATAAGGAGTCTTGTTCTGCAAGCTCCCGTTTTTTCTTTCATGC
>CACYBJ010000109.1 GCA_902772565.1 uncultured Lachnospiraceae bacterium
TGTAGCTCAGCTGGATAGAGCACTTGGCTACGGACCAAGGTGTCGAGGGTTCGAATCCTTTCACGCACGAGCAAAAACATCGGGTTAACCCCGATGTTTTTTTATGATATGATTATATCCTGAAAAGTTATATTATAAAAGAGTTGGCCATTAGGTAAAGGAATCATTAACGATGGAATACGTATTTACAGCCCCCTGCCACTTCGGGCTTGAAGCGGTTTTAAAAAGAGAAATACAGGACCTGGGACTTGACATTGTGGAAGTATCCGATGGAAAGGTTACCTTTTCCGGAGATGAATCTGCATTTGCCCAGGCAAATATTTTTATAAGAACCGCAGAGCGAATTATATGGAAAATAGGCGAATTTACGGCAGTAACTTTCGATGAACTGTATGAGAACACCAAAGCGCTTCCGTGGGAAGAAATACTTCCTCCGGATGCTAAGTTCTGGGTGAAAAAGGCGACATCGGTTAAGAGTGCGCTGTTTTCCACATCGGACATTCAGAGAATCATGAAAAAGGCTATTGTGGATCGCCTCAGAGAGAAAATAGGTATTGCGTGGCTGCCGGAGACAGGCAGTTCGTATCCGCTCCGAGTAAGCATTTTGAAGGATGTTGTGACAGTAGGAATCGATACTTCCGGTGAATCGCTTCACAAGAGAGGTTACAGAAAACTTGTGGGACAGGCACCGGTATCCGAGACTCTTGCAGCGGCCATGATTATGCTTTCTCCATGGAGAGAAGACAGGATACTTGCCGATCCGTTTTGCGGCAGCGGAACCATTCCGATTGAGGCTGCCATGATAGGCCTTAATATTGCTCCCGGTGCCAAACGTAAGTTTTTGTGTGAGGACTGGAAAGAAAGAGTTCCCGCGAAGATTTTCGAAAGGGAAAGAAGGAGGGCATCTGCCGGAATAAGGAAGGATGTCAGTCTTAATATCACGGGGTTCGACATCGATGGCGAGGCAATTAGGATTGCCCGACAGAATGCGGAACTTGCCGGTGTGGCGGACTATGTTAAATTTGCCAAACGTCCTGTGGCTGAGTTTAAGCAGTCGGGAGAATACGGTTTTATAATTACCAATCCGCCCTACGGTGAGCGACTTGAGGAAAAAGAAGCGTTGCCGGACCTTTATACACAGATAGGAAATGCCTTCAGAACCGTACCCACATGGTCTGAATATGTAATCACATCCTACGAGGATGCCGAAAAGTATATAGGTAAAAAGGCCGACAAAAACCGTAAGATTTACAATGGTATGATTAAGACCTATCTTTATCAGTTTATGGGCCCCAAGCCACCGAAAGCACCAAAGGAATAATCAGGTAAATAATTATGAAAAAAATACTGTTTGCAACCACCAATCAGGGAAAACTTAAAGAAATAAGAGAGATTCTGGCAGATGCCGACGTGGAAGTTATTTCTCTTAAGGATGCCGGAATCGATACTCAGGTAGAAGAGGACGGAAGTACATTTGAGGAAAATGCGGCTATAAAGGCAACCGCATTTGCAAAAAGCTCGGGTGTGATGACTCTTGCCGATGACAGCGGTCTTGTTATCGACTATCTTGACGGTGCTCCCGGAATATATTCATCCCGCTTCCTTGGGGAAGATACGCCATATTCAGAAAAGAACAGGATAATCATAGAAAAACTCGCGGATGCAAAGGACGAGGAGAGAAGTGCCAGATTCGTCTGTGCTATCTGCTGTGCATTTCCTGACGGAAGAACTCTTACAACCAAAGGAGTTATTGAGGGAAGAATCGGTTATGAAATAAAAGGCGAGCACGGCTTCGGCTACGATCCGATTTTCTATGTACCCGAACTGGGATGCACCACGGCTGAGATTCCGGAAAGCGAAAAGAATAAGATCAGTCACAGAGGTAAAGCTCTTACTCAGATGAAAGAATTGCTGAAAAAAGAGGGTGTGATTTAGTGAAAATCCTCATTACAAGTGATACTCACGGGAATCTGAACAGTTTTGAAAAAGCAGTCAACAAAGAGAAACCCTTTGATATGCTGTTTCACTGCGGCGACGTATGCGGTGATGAGGACATGATCCGCTATTATGCTGGCAGCCCATGTTACCTGGTGGCAGGTAACAATGATTTCTGGGGCGGCCTTCCCAAGTTCATAAAAGTAAAACTTGATAAGCATGTTATCTGGATGACCCACGGCCACAGATACGGTGTGGACTTCGGCCTGGATAAGCTTTATTACAAGGGACTTGAAGAAGGAGCGGATATAATACTGTTCGGACATACTCACAGACCTGTTGTGGAAGAAAACGAGGGTGTGTGGCTTGTTAATCCGGGAAGTCTTACCTATCCCAGAACACGTGACCAGAAGAGAACTTATATCGTTCTGAATATAGATGAAGCGGGCAAAATTGCCTTTGAACTTAAGAGCGTGTAAAAAATATAAAAAAA
>CACYBJ010000110.1 GCA_902772565.1 uncultured Lachnospiraceae bacterium
GCGCTGTTTACTTCTTCAAGTTCTTTGTTCATCTTGATGAAGTGGTTTCTTGTGTTATATACACCGAAGGAGTTACCCAGGGCTATGCTTAAAAGAATACAGAGGTTGAAGAAATTCTTGTCCTCGGTAGTCTTTACGGCAAAAAATCCGTAGGTCTCGTTCATGAAATTGATGGGCATGATAAAGGTCTGACCCTGCCCGTCAAACATGGTATATAAGGTTTTGAAATCCACCAGCTCGTTCTTGCGGTAACCGGGAACCGTGGAATAGAAAAGCCTGTAGGGCTTGCTTCCGTCATCAAGCTGACCTTCGTCCAGGTCGTCTTCGAGATACTGGTCAAAGTCTCTTGAAAGAGCAACCACGCCTTCAAACTCAAAGCACTTTTCCACGATGGCACGCAGTCTGTCCTTGTCGTTGGTTCTTGCAAACTCCTCCTGCATCTCGTAGATACTGAGATTATAGAACAAAAGATAGCGATTGTTCATGTACATCTCGATGGCGCGGTCGTAGGATGCGGCATTAAGGTTGCACATGCATCCGCAGGACTCTGCCTTTCGGAAGGAGTAGTGAAGAACCTTCTTCATTTCTTTGGTTTTTCCGTTGATCCAGTCGAGAACAAAGTCCAGTCTCTGCTCGGCCTGATAGTCCGGATCGTTATAGCAGGTAGTAATTGTGGGGCGGTTCCATTCCGCTCTTTCCACACCGTCAAGTCCGGTTACGATTACGTCGCCGGGAACACTTAATCCTGCTTCTTTAAACTTCCTGCAGGCAGTAATAGCCATGAAGTCGTTGGCGCACACAAGGGCCTCCGGAATATTGCCGGAGGAAATCATTCTGTCCATTTCCCTTTCGGTGGGGACATCCCAGAATTCGCCGTAGTAAACATTCTTTTTGTCGTACTTGAGGCCGTTTTCCTCAAGGACCTTTTTATAAACAAGCTCTCTTTCCAAAGAGAAACTGTTGTCGGGCATGCCGCCCATAAAGAAAACTTTCCTGCAGCCGTGATCCACGATTACATGTCTTACCAGTTCTTCAAAGGCAGATGTGTAATCCTGAACAATGTCAATACCGCCGTCCACATGTCTTTCTTCCATGAAAACCGGGATGCCGTATTCTTTGCCCTTTTCCACGTAGAACTCAAGAAAGTTCTTGTCTTTTATGATTTCCGAATAGCAGATAATAGCATCAAAGTCCGAAAAATCCAGAGTCTCGTAGGCATTGGTTTCAATGCCGTCCACAGGCTCTCCTTTACTTACAAAGAAACCGCCTGCCGATGATAATGTAACAAGGCTGATGCCCCTCTTCTCGCACGCCTTGTTAAATGCACGTATTCTGGTGGAAACACCCTCATCTCCCGCATAGGTAGTGCATATAGCTATCCTGATTCTTTTTTTCATTTTTTTACCCAATACAACAGGCGTGATGTTCACCTGATGACGCGCCTGCAGCATCATCCGTGAGTCCGAAAATAAAACCTCCGGACATATTCCCCAATTACCTGTGCTCCGCCGCAAACAGGCACAAAAACCTATTAAATAGAATACACTAAAACACCGAATTTCTCAACCGTTTCAAAGTTTTTTAACAGGCCGTACACTAAAGATTCACAACTGAAACGACCCTATTTTGTAAGGTGAAATCCCAGGCTCGTAACAAATGCCAGAGGCTTTCCGGTTGAATCTGTGATCTTTACTTCAATATAGTTTGTCGAGCGTCCGTCACGTATAAGTTTTGCCTCGGCAATCATGAGACCGTCCTTGGAATTACCCACAAAGGTGGTATTCATACTGTTGGCGGTGGTGTATTTGCCGGGTCTGTTGGAAATAACCGCCGCGGCATAATCTGCCAGAGTCATCATAGCTCCGCCCATGATTCCGCCGAAAGCATTGCGGTGCATATCCGTTACTTCCATGGTGCAGATGCTGTAGCCGTCCCCTGCTTCTTTTATAAAGCAGCCGGTCATCTCGGCAAATTTATCTCCTGCGAAGAAATCTCTTAATTCCTGAAGTTCTGTTTCGTTGTATTTTGTCATAGCTCGTCTCTTTCTGTGTATATATCAGGATGCCGTCGTGCCCTTTGCCGGGTGTTCTCTTGTGGCATCCCACCACTTAAGCACCGCCATTCCTATGATGATTACGTAGCCCACGTAGCTGTAGGCATCTGCCATCTGATCAAGGAAGATGAATCCCAGGGCAGCGGCAAATATAACCTGGGTATAATCGTAAACCGAAATATCCTTTGCTGCCGCAAACTGATAGGCAGCGGTTATGGAATACTGGCCCGCTGTTGCGGAAAGGCCTACCAATACAAGCATAAGGAACTGGTATCCGCTCATGGGCACGAAGTTGCCTATCATAAGAGGAATGGTAATGAGGGTGGAAAATGCCGAAAAGTAAAATACAATAACCTGTCCGCGCTCTCCTCTTCCTCCAAGCTTCCGGACAAATGTGTAGGCAAGTCCTGCAGTCATGCCTCCGATGAAACCTATCATGGACGGAAACAGGTCCGCATTGGCAAATGTGGGCTTTACAACAAAAAGCGCGCCGATAAAGGCCACGATAATAATCAGCCATTCCCTTGCCTTGGGCTTTTCCTTAAGAATCCAGATGGAAAAGACCATGGAAAAGAAAGGGGAAAGCTTGTTAAGCATTGAAGCATCGGAAATAGCCAGATGGTCCACCGCATAGAAGTTGGACATCATTCCGATGGTTCCGCCCACCGCTCTTGCCATAATAAATTTGAAATTACCCTTTCCGAAGCGGTATTTCTTCTCGGTAAAGGCCAGGGTGGTGCCTGATACTATAAGAGCCACTATGTTTCTGAAAAAGGCCTTTTCGTAGGTGGGCAGATCTCCCGCAAGGCGGACAAACATGCTCATCATGGCAAATGAAAAAGCGGCGCAGATAATACACAGTATACCCTTCTGTTTACTGCTCATATTCTCTCTTTTCTGCTGTTTTTAAAGAGCCGGCCGAAGCCGCCAGTTAAAGTGTATAAATAATTAATACACAGAACCCGAAAGCACAGCCCCCGAATTCTGTGTATAA
>CACYBJ010000111.1 GCA_902772565.1 uncultured Lachnospiraceae bacterium
GAGATCTTCGTACTTGACATGGGAAGCCCGGTTAAGATCGACTCCCTTGCAAGAAACCTTATCAAGCTTTCGGGACTTAAACCGGATGTGGATATTAAAATCGAATATACAGGTCTTCGTCCCGGCGAAAAGCTTTACGAAGAGAAGCTCATGGCCGAAGAGGGACTTAAGAAGACGGAGAACGACCTTATCCATATCGGCTGTCCTATTCCGTTCAATGCAGATGAACTGTTTGCGGAACTGGGAAGTCTTATGGAATCAGCCTACAAGAACAGGCCTACCATTCGTGAGGATGTTCAGAAGGTGGTATCAACCTACCATCCGGCTAAGAACTGAGGTCGGCAAACAATTAAGTGATACAGTAACCTTACAGGGGCCGGACACCAAAGTGCCCGGTCCCTCTTGCATCTGCTACGCCGGTTATGTGTGGTTGATGTTCAGGGAAACGGGGGAAGAGATATGGAAGACAAATTGAAAAACGGCTACAAACCGAAACTGCAGATTCCGGACATTGTGGCTTTTTTTGCCGTGCTTATTGCCATCGGCATGCATTTGTGGAGAATAACAAAGGGTGCTGACATTACCGACGAATCCTTCTATTCCACAATTTCCTACAGCATTTTAAAGGGCAACGCTTACCTTAAGGATACCTGGGAGCAGTGCTCCACATTTACCATTATCCCGACGGTTTTCCTTGCTGTATACAGTAAAATAACCGGCGGAATCGACGGCATCATTCTGTTTATGAGAATGATGTACTTTGTGGTAAACTTTGCAGTTGCCGCAACTCTCTACAGTTTCCTGCGACAGTACTTAAGATACGGAACCGCTGCCATTATCGCAGTTACCTATCTTATCTACAGTCCTTTCCAGATTTATACTTTCTCGTACAACAACTTAAGCGATATGTTCCTTGTGCTGACCATTTCCCTTCTGGGACTGGCATCTGCCAAGGTAAACGGCAGATACTATGTGGCTGCCGGTGTGGCAACAGCTTTTATGGCTCTGTCCTATCCGCCCATGCTTTTCTTTGCATGTGCCATGGTAGTATGGCTGTTCTTAAACAACAGGCGCGAGCGAGGCGCATTCTTCAGCTATGCCGCCGGCGGAATGGTTACCGCAGCGGTCATAGTGATAATCCTTTGCATTACAATAGGCCCCAAGGGCATTACCACGGGTCTTAAGGGTATTTTGGAGGATCCGATCTACAACGGCTCCGACATTAACGTTCTTACAAAGTTCAAGGATGCGGTTCTGGTTTATCTTAAGCCAATACTTGACAAGAGCGTTATTCTGATTGCCGGGCTGGTGGTGCTTGTGATTGCGGGACTCATCAGCATTGTGGCTCCAAGCATGCGCATGGCGGGAAAACTCGATCATCCCGACCGCATGAAGACCGGTATTCCCAAGGCGGAGTATGTAAGACTCGTTCCTGTGATCTGGCCTATATTGGTATTTATTGCCTTCTTCCCGCCGGCAGGCCGACTTACCTATGTAAACGGACTTTTTGCATTCTTTGTATCTTTCCCGGCACCCTTTATGCCTGTATTTACAAAGAAGTACAAGGAGCAGATGGCAGACCTTGTGCGCTGGGGATGGGTTCCGTCCTTTATCAGCTACCTTGTAATCAGTATCTCCTCTTTCGGCGGTGCGATTCAGGCTGTGCATGCACTTATAGGAGCGGAGATAGTATTCCTGGCGGAAGTCGCACTTCTTATCAGGGAGACCTTTGAGATTATTATCGATTCAAAGAGACCGATAGAAGATTCGGTCTATACCAAGAGCCACTTAAAGATGGCGGTTCCGGAAGAGGCCAAGGCCATGTTCGGTACCGTAGATGAAGAGGAAGAAGAGGTTGCACCGACCGTAAGCTATGAGCAGAGGGAAGAAGCCTTCACCCTTGCGGAAAGCAAGCTTATTAATATCTGCATCGCCGTAACCGTGGTATTTCTTGCTCTTAACCTTTTCTGTAAGTTCTACGTTAACTGCAGCGTTCTTTACAGAGATGACAAGATAACCACTCTTACATCAAAGATTGAAAAGGGTCCTTATAAGGGACTTTATACAAGCAAGGAAAAGAAGGAATATCTTGACTGGGCAGTTAAGAACATCGGAGGCCTTTCCGAAAAGGACAAGACCTGCCTTGTTTTATATCATTCTAATTTTGCCTATCTTATGCTTGATATGAAACCCTGCACACCGACTACCTGGGGACTCTATCCTTCGAAGGATAACCAGGGCGCATACTTTAAGTACTTCTCACAGGGCGTAAAATACGTGCCTGACTATATTTATGTGGTAAACGTGCCGAAGAATCTTGACGTTGCCAACCAGAACGAAAACAAGTACAGATACGCCAACGAACTCAGGGATTTGATTTCCACCTACTACAAAGAGGATGCGAGTATCAAGTATGATAAAAAGGCAAATGTAACCAGATACGTGCTTAATATGGACAAACTTAATGTAAAAGAGTACTCCAGAGTGGTCTACGAAGACGTGTATGAGGATAAATAGTAAAAGGGGAAAAGTAA
>CACYBJ010000112.1 GCA_902772565.1 uncultured Lachnospiraceae bacterium
TTCTTGGGAACGATGTTGGGATTCTTGTCTCCCCTAAGAGCAAGGATATTCTCAATACCTTCATACTCAAGTTGTTTTATAAACTCATCAATTTCCTGTTTATCATAGCAAAGACATGTCAGATGCATAACAGGCTCAACTTTATACTTTTCCTTAATAAGTTTAGCCAAAGCTATGGTCTTATTGTTATTGGAACTGCCGCCCGCACCGAAGGTGACGCTGATATAGTCAGGATTCAGCTCACATAAAATATCAAGAGTCTCTTCGATATTCTCAAGTTCCGTTCCCTTTTTGGGAGGGAATATTTCAAAAGAGATGGGCTGTTTTTTATTCTTATAGATTTCGGAAATTTTCATTAATTACTCTTCTCCCTCATTAATAATCCGGATTTTAAGAGAGCGGATCTAATAGGGAAACCAACAGATTCCGCAACGATTATTTTAATAATATCAAAAACCACAAAGGGCACTACGCATACGGATAAGGCATATGCAAGGCTTGTCTTTGCCTGAATAACAAACCATACGGTGCCAAATGCGTAAAGAACTATGGTTGCAATTACCATACCGACAAATGAAATAACAAGATTGTTTTTTGAGCGCTCAATAACATAGCCTGAAATAAATGCAAGCAGAATGTATCCTGCAATATATCCGCCGGTGGGTCCCAAAACCTTGGCAGGTCCGCCCTGACCGCCCGAGAAAACAGGAAGTCCGGCAACACCCAGCAGGATGTAAACCAAAACGCTTACGGATGAACCTTTACTGCCCAAAACAAAAGCAGAAAGATAAATAATAAAAGTTGCAAGACTTACCGGCACTGCGCCGATTGGTATGGACATTGGTCCTACAATACAAAGAATTGCAGCCATTAAAGCACAGCTTGTAAGTACATAAACATTTTTATTCATGTCAGTTATTTCCTCCGAGAAGACTATCAATAAACTGTTTTGCTGCTCTTCCGTTCCTGCCGCCGTGAGAAAGTTCCCACATATTGGCACGGGCAAGAATCTCGCTGTCCGAAAGGCTGATTTCCGGGTGTTTCCCGGCAAGAGACAAAACAATTTCATCAAACTCAGGCTTATTGGGTCTGAAATATCCGATCTGAATGCCGAATCTGGCAGATAAGGAAAGCTTTTCCTGAACCGTATCATTGCGATGTATATCGTCATTGTCGGCATCTGCCCTGTCTTTAAATGTTTCTCTTATCAAATGCCTTCTGTTGGATGTGGCATAGATAAGAACGTTGTCAGGCTTTATTTCAAGCCCGCCTTCGATTATTGCTTTAAGATACTTGTACTCAAGTTCCGTTTCTTCGAAAGAAAGATCATCCATGTAGATGATAAACTTGTAATTACGATTTTTAATGTATGAAATTACCGAAGAAAGGTATTTGAACTGGTGCTTATAGATTTCAATCATCCTGAGACCTTCGGGATAATACTTGTTAAGCACAGCCTTAATACTGGTGGATTTTCCGGTACCCGCGTCGCCGTAAAGAAGAACATTGTTGGCCGGATATCCTTTTATAAATGCTTCGGTATTGTCGGTCAAAGCCTTTTTCTGGCTCTCGTATCCGATGAGATCGGAGAATACAACGTCCCCGGTATTGGTTATGGGGCTTAAGATACAATCCCCGTCTTCGCACACTCTGAAAGCCTTGTTAAGCCCCAGCATTCCAACACCGTTTTCCTTGTAAAAACCGGTGATGGCCGCAAACAGTTCTTCGTCGGCAGATGCATTTTCAATGAGAGAGCTTAAAGCAATAACCTTTTCGCTTACATTGCGATTATAGATTCTTTCACTTTTGGAAAGTGCCTTAAAGTTTTCTATTACGGAAAAGCAGTCAATTCCAAGGGCATTTTCTATAGTCGAAAAGTCGTAGTCAAAAAGCTGTTTGAATATTCTGAAATCGTTTAAAGCAAAACTGTTTACCGAACCGTCTCCTGCCCCTGTTTTTTCGGCAACAAGGGTAAAAGGAGTCTCTGTCATGGCAAGTAAAAAAGCCAGATAATTGTGCCAAAGGTTACCGTTAAAACCATACTTTGTGGCGATATCGAGAAGTGAGTGGATGTCATCATAGATGCGTTCGATCATCTTCTCTTTATCGTAATTTCCTTCGTCAAAATCGCGGCATATGCCTGCCAGGTCAAAAAGTATTTCCCCGTTAACGGGTTTGCTGTAAATTATAAGTTTCGAAGTCAGATTATACATAATTACATGTGGAATAAGTTCTTGTTTTCATACTTAGGCTCACAGGTAAGATTCATACCAAGTTTCTTAAATACTCTCGTGTCAACCTGAGAAAGGATGACAGATGAATGAACCTCAAGTCCCGCAAGTTTCGGAAGCTGGGCATATGCCTTGGCAGCGTCCTCATTGGTAAGTGCCTCGATTGAAAGGGCAATTAAAATCTCGTCAACATGAAGAAGCGGATTATGGTTTCCGAGATGCTTTACCTTAAGTTCCATAATAGGCTCAATTACGTTAGGTGAAATGAGCTTGATTGGATCGTCAAGTCCCGCAAGGGCCTTAAGGGCATTAAGAAGCATGGCAGACGAAGCACCCAGAAGAGATGATGTTTTTCCGGTGATAATACTTCCGTCATTAAGCTGGATGGCTGCTGCCGGTCTTCCTGTCTCTTCTGCTCTTATGTTGGCAGCTGCAACAACAGGTCTGTCCGCAACCGAAATGCCTGCCTTTTCCATAAGGAGTTCGATTTTGCTGATGGCTGCGTCAACATTTTCACCTTTACGTTTTTCGCAAAGAGTTGAGTAGTAACGGCGGATGATTTCCTGGTTGGATGCTGCTCTTGTCACATCATCGTCGATGATACAGTATCCGGCCATGTTTACGCCCATGTCGGTAGGTGACTTGTAAGGGCTTTCTCCGTAGATTTTTTCGAACATAGCCTTAAGAACAGGGAAAACTTCCACGTCACGGTTATAGTTAACAACAGTTTTGTTGTAGGCTTCGAGATGGAAAGGATCAATCATGTTCACATCGTTAAGATCGGCTGTTGCTGCCTCATAGGCAAGGTTAACCGGATGTGATAACGGAATATTCCAGATAGGGAAGGTCTCGAATTTGGCATAGCCTGCTTTTACGCCTCTCTTCTGCTCATGATAAAGCTGGGAAAGACAGGTAGCCATTTTGCCGCTTCCGGGTCCCGGTGCGGTAATTACAACAAGAGGTCTTGAAGTTTCAATATAGTCATTCTTTCCGTAACCTTCATCGCTGACAATAAAAGGAATGTTGGATGGATAGCCCGGAATTCTGTAATGACGGTACACTTTAAGACCCAAAGAGATCAGTTTCTTTTCATAGGCAAGAGTTGCCGGTCTGTCTTCGAACTGGGTAAGAACGACACTGCCTACATAAAGACCGTTATTGGTAAAAGCATCGATTAATCTGAGAACATCCATGTCATAGGTAATGCCGATGTCGCCTCTGACCTTATTCTTTTCAATGTCACCTGCTTTAATGGCAATTACAATTTCTGTCTTATCTTTTAACTGCTTAAGCATGGTAATCTTAGAATCAGGCTTGAATCCGGGAAGAACTCTGGAAGCATGATAATCATCAAAGAGCTTTCCTCCGAATTCCAGATAGAGTTTACCTCCGAACTGGTTGATTCTTTCGGCGATATGAGCCGACTGCATTTCAGTATACTTTTCATTCGAAAAACCGATACTATTCATGAAATCCTCACTTTTAAAAATCATACTAATATTTTTCTGAAAGGATAATTGTTACCTAACAAAAAACACCATATATTGTAGCACAAA
>CACYBJ010000113.1 GCA_902772565.1 uncultured Lachnospiraceae bacterium
ATGCCTGATGGTAACTGACGGCAGTGACATGGACAGGGAGAACCTTGAAAACATGGTCAGGGAGGTCAATGCCAGCGACTGTGTTTCCGATATGGAATTCCTCTCCAACAAAGTGTACCGTTATTCCGAGATCAGGAAGGGCTTTGACGAAGCAATCGCCAGGGAGATGAGCAATTACATGGCGGAAAACAAGGGCGTCAGGGGCGAGATCGAGGCGATCAAGGCTGATATGGCCGAGATTACACCGGACGCACTGCAGAAAAACATGAAGAAATGAGGTGAGTGACATGAATGAGCTTACAGGCTACACGCTCGATACCGGATCTGCGGTAATCGAGATTGAGCTCGTTAACGACGATCTCAAGGAAAAGAGAATAGGCGAGTATGCGAAGGATTCTGCTGAAGAGTAGGATCTTTTTTTATGCCTGAAAAGTGAACCGGCCAGTGTTTCGGATGAGAGATAAATCTTCAGCATTACAGGAAACAGAGGTTAGAAAGTCTCAGGACGGAAAGCGGCCGGTAGAGATGAAGGGGCAGGAGGGATCGCATCTCCTGCCCGGTGGAGAAGACTATGGGAAGATTTTATTCAAGGACAGTTATCGACCAGGTCAACCAGATATCTGCGATCCAGTATCTGATGGACCATGAGCCGTATAACCTGAAGAGGACCGGAAGGTCCTACATTACAAAAAAACATGATTCCCTGTATCTGTCCAACGGTTACTGGCGGTGGTCTTCGAGAGGGATCGGCGGCAAGACGGCCCTCAGTTATCTGCAGAAGGTGGATGAGCTGAGTTTCCCGGAAGCGATGGAAAGGCTGGTTTATCTTTACCGGATAGATCCCAGCCAGAAGGATCCTGCCGCAGCTGAGAAGTTTGCGGCGGAGCAGAAGAAAAGGCGTGCGGAGATCGAGGCCATGGTAAGCAGGGCTCCGGCGGAGTTTCATCTGCCGGAACCGGCTGAAAATAATAAAAGGGCATATGCATATCTCAGAAGCCGCGGAATCTCCGGAAGCGTGATCAGCTACTGTCTTAAGAAGAAGCTGATTTACCAGGAGAAAGAGTACGGCAACGTGGTTTTTGTCGGGTATGACAATGAGGGGCAGGCAAGATATGCCGGACTGAGAAGCACCGGCTACAGGCAGTTCAAAGGTGATGCCACAGGAAGCAGGAAGGACTTTACCTTCAGATTAACTAACAATACAGCTGTTGAAGCATACCTTTTTGAAGCTGCCATTGACCTGCTCTCATATGCTACCCTGATGGAGATGCATGGCCTGGACTTTCGGAGCGTAAATCTCTGCACCCTGGCCGGAGTAGCAGTACCCGGGGCAGATGGAAAACAGGAACTGCCGGCGGCGGTAAGGACACTGACAGAGGGAAGGAACATAAAGAAGTTCAACCTTTACCTGGATAACGATGAGGACGGCATAGCTGCTGCAAAGGCACTTGCGGCGGCATTGAAGGCCGAGGGTTATCAGACGGTGATCCAGACGGTTCCGAAGGAACGCGGCAAGGATGTAAACGATCTGCTGAAGTCGGTGTTAGCCGACCAGGAAGCCAAGGATAAGGCAGACGGTAAGAAGATGTAGATTTGGAATATTTTGAGGGGCTTAGGCGGCAGTTCAGAGTTCTCCGGCTACCCGGCAGTTGGGTTGCTGTTGTAATTTCACAAGCACTGAATTCATGGACATGAATTCCACAAGGACGTGACCGCCCTTGTCTTTTTAGGGGCTGCCGCCCCTAAGACCCCGGTCACAAAGGAGGAGATGAAAAATGGGAAAAAACGCGTATGAAATACATCTGCAGTTGGATGATTTTGGAAAGAAAAAATTGGACTACCTGTCAGAAGTAAGTGGGAAGAACAAGACGAGTGTACTCCGCTATCTTATCAGCGAATGTGAGATACATGAGAAACCGCCGGAAGAGTTATATGATCTTTTATATGACATAAATGCTCTTTCGTGTGATATCAGAACACTTATTTCACGCATCGATAACAGGACGGCAACATCTAGTCATCTGCAGTACATCGTTGAAAAAATCGATAAGTTTTATGAGATGATATCGAGAAAGTATCTTTTTGGAAAGGCTCAATATGATGCCTTTAAGAAAAAAAGTGCTTGCAATTTCCAACATCCTGATGTATATTGAGTGTAAGGAAAGTAAGGAATGTAAGTGAACGCGGATTCCTCTTTCCTAATACTTGGATGCGGAGGATGATAAGATGGAGATAGCAAAGATTACAAGTAAAGGTCAGGTTACCATTCCCAATGAGATCAGAAAAAGCCTTGGCGTCGATACAGGCGACAAACTTGCTTTTATAGAAGAAAACGGACTGGTGATTGTTGTAAGGGCAGATGATTATGAAAGAGTTGCCAGACTGAAGAGCTATTGTGATCTTCTTAACAAGTCCGAAAAATAATAAAAGGACTCACCGGTGGCTGTGCAGGCGGTTACCGGAAAGCGGCAAGCCTGCAATAAAGGTACGTGGAATGAAAGATACGAAAAGAAAAGCAGTTGTCTCGGCTCTGATCATGGCCTGTCTTTTCTCCTTTGCCGCGTGCGGAAAGAAAGAAAACGGGACAGAGCTTAACAGGGGCGAAACTGCAAAAGGCACAATCAACACTGTGAACCGGGCGGAAACGGCGGATTCGGAGACTGCAGCCGACAATTTGGAAAGTTCTGAAATATCGGAAACGGTGGTTACGGAAACCGAGACAGATGCAATGAGCCTTAACGAAGAAGGAAACATTGTCGTTGATGCCGGCAATAAAAATGTACAGCTGACAGAGAACGGGGACGGTACCGGAATCGCAGTGATCACAAAAGAAGACGGGACCGAGATAGAAGTTGCGGTTAAGACAGACGAAAGTGGAAAACTTGTTGTTGATACCTCAAAGGACATCACGGTAACGCAGACACACGCGAATGAAGGTTCATCCAATACTTCGTCAGTTAAGACATCAAAACTGGAAGTAGATAAGGACGGTAATGTCAAGGTTGTAACAACGACAACACCGATACCTACAGCTACGGTAAAGGTGACTGAGGCAAGTACACCTGCTCCAACGCAGATACCTACGGTTCCCGAGCCGACTCAGCCGGTAGTTACTTCCAAGCCGACTTCGACCCCGAAACCAACGAATACTCCCACGCCTACAGCCGGAATAACGAATAAGCCGACTGTGACGGCAGCGCCCACAACTGTAGCAGCTTGTTCACATGTGAATACTGTTTCGGTTACGGAGACAAAGACTTCGACAACTCCGGCATGGGACGAAGAAGTCACGGAAAAGGTCGGAACTGAAGAATGCAGAGGATGCGGTCAGTATGAAGTAGATTTTATTGAAGCATGGAATAATCATGATACTGCGAGTTTGATAAATATGTACTGTCATAATACCAATTCTCAGGTGGCAAGAAGTAACCTTGAAAAGTTCACGAAAGAGAATCCTAACTGGATCTATGAAAACTACGATGAAGCACATTCGTTTTTTATTGACCATTGTGGATCATGTGGCGAAGGGTCAAACTGGGGATCCTGTATTATAGAAAGAGTTGTGAATGTAATCCATCACGATGCAGTAACAACCACGGATGAAGTAACGGTCGGTATTTTCTGTAGAGACTGTAAAACATGGATATGGAGAGCAGACGGAAACCTTAAGGCTCCTGCTCCATAAGAAAACTTAATAAAG
>CACYBJ010000114.1 GCA_902772565.1 uncultured Lachnospiraceae bacterium
TAAACCTCCGCTTCTTCAATGGACGAATCATACCAGGTAACCTTGTCCTTACCTGTCTCCTTGGAAACATAAAGGGCCTTGTCGGCTTTACGGTATAAGGCGTCAAAGTTGTTTTCATCCGCCCTCTTTCCTACGCACAAACCTATACTTAAAGTAACGTCGCAGGACTGCGCCTCTTTCGAGAACTCTTTTCTGAATTCCGTGCGCATCTTTTCTATGTCTGAGCGGATAGTTTCTATTACTTCGTTTTCATCCGTATTCTTATAAATTGTAAAGAGGGCAAATTCGTCACCGCCCATTCTTCCGACGGTGATTCTCCCGCCGAACTGCTTGTCTATAAGCTTCGCCATACGGCTGATGACTTCGTCACCGTAGGCATGTCCCAGATTATCATTAACCTTTTTAAAGTTGTCGATATCCGTCATGGCGAAGAACACGATTTCGTCCTTCCCGGCTTTTTTCGATTCCAGGGCATCTTTTACATATTCAATAAAAGACGCTCGGTTTACAGCACCGCTTAAGCCGTCGTAGGTGGCACGGTCCGCAAGGCCGCTAACCATACCTTTAACCGGATTAAATACTCTTCTCTGAACCAGAATACTGATAAGGACTGCCAAAAGCACTCCCACCGCCGTAACTGTCATGGCAATGTTTCTGAAGCCGTTATAATCTTTAAGCATGGCATCGGATTCAAAGGAACAGATAACGTTCCATCCGTTGTCACAGGAGTTTACTTCAATAAAGTAATCGTCATTTGTAACGGAAATATCGGTTCTGCCGTTTATGTAACCGCTGATATCGGCCTGCAGCACGTTTCCGATTTCCTTGACATCCGAAGAATAAATGATTCTTTCGTTGTCATCCACAAACCTTACGGTCATATCCTTAAGTTCATCCGAGTGTTCGAATACGCCGGAGAGTTCCCTGCTGTAGCAGGATGCAAGAAGCACCGCATTCTCATTCAGTCTTTTAACATAGTAGAAACGATTGTAGTTTTCCTGAACGCCGAATACCCATCCATCATTGGTATGAGGATTGGTTATGGCACCTGAAAAATAATCGTAAAGACCTGTAGGAGTATCAAAGAGAGCCGCTGTGGTATTTGATCTCCAGCCGATACTTGTACCGTCACTGTAAAGGATTACAAAGTCCGAAAAAGACTTCATAATACCGATGTCGACTATACGGTTAAATACATTATCGGAGGCCTGAATCCTGTCATATTCATCCATGGAAGTATCGGTGTTATCAAACTTATAATAACTTTCGTTTGAAAACATAAGCATGGCGGCGGATTCGATTTCCATCATGTACTTATCGATATTAAGCTGTATCTGACGGCTGTTGGCTGCAACCAGAGTGGAAACTTTGTTCTTTGTTACTCGTCCTGCGGCATTAAGAATGATACCTGTGAGCACAAAAACCACAGTCACGGTAATAACAACGGAGATTACCAACATTGCTATTCGTGATTTGTTAAATCTTGCAACTGTTTTTTCGTTTTGAGATGCCATGCCGATTCCTGATTTAATCCGTTTTCTGCCTTAACTGTCAAACTGTTTCGCCGGCCATATGACGTTCCGCCACAGCCGTCACTCTGTATTACTTCTTTCTCTTATTCCTGTTTTTTCGGTTATTGCCGCTTCCGCTGCCATTATGCTTATTGCTCTTGCTTATCTGAACCTTTTCGTCCGTGATCTCATCCACGCTCTTTACTATCTTCGCGGAGTCGATCCTTTCTCTTTCGGTTACAACAACCGTATATGTCTTTTCGTAGCATGAGAAGATTTCTTCTACGTCTTCCTTAGGAAGCTTAGGAGTAATCAATGATACGATCGGAACCACAATGAGTCCCAGTATCATTGCAACCGCACCTGAACGTACAGAAGATGTGAAGATGTAGTTAAGCGCGCTTCCTTCGGCAAAGAAGTTATTGCCTGAAAGCGAAATGTAAAGCTGAAGGATTTCAATACCGCATCCGCAGATAAAGCTTACTGCCACCGCTGCCTTTGTGGTGGACTTTAAGTAAAGTCCGTAAAGGAAAGGTGCAAGGAATGCGCCTGCAAGTGCTCCCCATGAAACACCCATCATCTGAGCGATGAATGTGAATTCAGGATGTGAATCCTTAATAAGTGCAATGGCTGCACTGATAATGATGAAGAACACAATAAAAATTCTGAGTATAGTAACTGTCTTCTTTTCGGAAGACTTTTCTTCTTTGTTCTTGTCCAGTGAAGGAATGATAACATCAAGAGTAAGTGTTGATGCAGATGTAAGAACAAGCGAAGAAAGTGTGGACATGGAAGCCGCAAGTACAAGTACGATTACCAGTGATACGATAACTCCCGGAAGCTGTTTAACCATCGAAGGAATAATAGTATCAAAGAGCGGTGTCATACCGTCTGACTGATATGTGATCTTGTCTGAGTACAGTCTTGCAAAACCGCCGAGGAAGTAGCATCCGCCGGCTACAACAATCGCAAAGAAAGTTGAGATAATGGTTCCCTGCTTAATGGACTCTTCACTTCTGATTGCGTAGAACTTACCTACCATCTGAGGAAGTCCCCAGGTTCCGAGAGAGGTAAGGATTACAACGAATAAAAGCGCAAGCGGGTCCGGTCCGAAGAAGGATGTGTAAGCACCCATCATTGCCTTGTTGGCGCTCGGAACACGGCTTAAGGCTTCGATTGTAAGGGAGAATCCGCCGTTATCGGCAAATACGGCAAATATAACTGCCACAATGCCTACCAGCATGATAATACCCTGAATGAAGTCGTTAATGGCTGTAGCCATGTATCCGCCGAATATTACGTATATACCTGTAAGAATAGCCATTACGATAATGATTACCCAGTAAGGCACCTTCGGGAATGCAATACCGAAAAGGGCTGAAAGGCCGTTATAAAGGGATGCTGTGTAAGGAATCAAAAATACAAATACGATAAATGAAGCAATTACCGAAAGAGATGTAGATTTGAATCGCTTTGCAAAGAAATCCGGCATGGTCTTGGAGTCAATGTGCTGAGTCATGACTCTTGTGCGTCGTCCGAGTATGGACCATGCAAGAAGTGAACCAATAAAGGCATTTCCAAGTCCAATCCATGTGGATGACATACCGAAGTTCCATCCGAACTGTCCCGCATATCCTACAAAGATAACGGCTGAAAAGTAGGATGTACCGAAGGCACCTGCCATAAGCCACGGGCCTACACTTCTTCCGCCGAGTACGAATCCGTTAACGTCGGTTGCATGTCTTCTGGAGTACATTCCCACGCCGATCATCAGCGCGAAGAAGCATACAAGTAATACGATGGTAAGTAACATTTTCTATATCCTCTGTCCCTGTTTTATTTAAGCTGAGCTTCTACAAGCGACTGTCCGCCGCCGTAGATCTCACGAAGCTTCGGTTTCTCGATTTTACCGGTTGCATTTCTTAATACCGGTGCAAATATAATCTTTCTCGGACGCTTATAACGGGGAAGTCCGAGGCAGAATTCGTTGATTTCTTCTTCTGTACAGGTAAAGCCCTCTTTAACTTCAAGTATGGCTGCCGCAATCTCACCGAGACGCTCATCCGGAATACCGATTACAGCCACATCCTTAAGTTTGTCATAGGCTCTTAAGAAGTCTTCTATCTGTACGGGATAGAGGTTTTCGCCACCTGTAATAATTACGTCTTTCTTACGGTCTACAAGGTAGATGAAACCGTCGGAATCCATCATGGCCATATCGCCGGTATAAAGCCATCCGTCCTTAAGAACTTCTTCCGTAGACTTTGGATCATTATAGTAGCATTCCATAACGCCGCGTCCCTTAACACAGAGTTCTCCGACTTCGCCTTTTTCAACCTGACGTCCGCCGTCCATGATCTTAACTTCCCACTTATAGCCGGGAACACCAATGGCTCCTACTTTGTGGATGTTCTCTACGCCGAGATGAACACATCCCGGTCCGATGGACTCTGAAAGACCGTAGTTTGTATCATACTGATGATGCGGGAATACTTCCTTCCATCTCTTAATAAGGCTGGGGGGTACCGGCTGGGCGCCGATGTGCATCAGCCTCCACTGATCCAGTTCGTAATCCGAAAGAACGATTTCACCTGAATCGATCTTGTCAAGTATATCCTGAGCCCACGGAACCAAAAGCCATACTATGGAGCAATGCTCTCGGGAAACCGCGTCAAGTATCATCTTAGGCTTGATTCCCTTAAGGATTACAGCTTTGCCTCCTGTAATAAGGCTTCCGAACCAGTGCATCTTGGCACCTGTATGGTAAAGAGGAGGAATGCAAAGGAACACATCCTCTTTGGTCTGTCCGTGGTGATTCTGCTCTGTTTCCGCAGCGCATACAAGGGACAGATGCTTATGAAGTATTGCCTTAGGGAAGCCTGTGGTTCCGGATGAGAAATAGATTGCGCCGTAATCATCATCCTGAATGTTGATTCCCGGTTCCTTGCTGGTGCAGAATGCAATGTACTTTTCATAACTTTCGGCAAATGAAGGCACATCCTCTCCAACGTAGAACATGTATTTTACTCTTTTAAGTTTGTGTGCCACCGCTTCAATTCTTCCGGTGAATTCCGGTCCGAAAATAAGAACATCAACTTCCGCAAGATCTACGCAGTATTTGATTTCGTCAGCATCAAAACGGTAGTTCATGGGAACTGCAATGGCACCTGTCTTTAAAACTCCGAAGTAAATCGGAAGCCACTCAAGACAGTTCATAAGGAGGATACCCACCTTATCATTCTTCTTGATTCCGCGGCTTAATAGAAGGTTGGCAAAACGGTTACTCTTTCTGTTAAAGTCTTCCCAAGTCATCTCGCGTCTGTATGACACTCCGCGGTCCCCTTCCACGAGAGCATTCTCGCTCCAGGTGTGAGGTTTTTCGTTTTCATTTATGGGATTGATCTCAACGAGACATACGTCGTTGGGATACATTTCCGCATTTCTGATAAGGTAATCTGTGATAGGCAATTTAACTGACCCTCCTGTTATACTTTCGGCAGATGCATTTCCTGCCCTGCCCGTTATTTATTATATTCTGTGAATA
>CACYBJ010000115.1 GCA_902772565.1 uncultured Lachnospiraceae bacterium
CGCGGATGCAGGCCTTGCGAAGGATACCTGGAACACAGAATTTACCGAGCTTTCAAGCTATCGCGGCATAAATGCCAACATGCACACTGTTGAGGCATTTCTTGCTATAGCCGACGCTACAGGCGATGATAAGTATCGCGAAAGTGCAGGCGGTATCATTAAGAGAGTCGTCGAGTGGGCATCTGCCAATGAATGGAGGATCCCGGAGCACTTTACCGAAAACTGGAAGCCGGATCTTGAGTACAACGCCGACAGGAAGGATGACAAGTTTAAACCCTACGGTGCGACACCGGGACACGGTATAGAGTGGGTCAGGCTGATAACCCAGTGGGCAACATCCGTTTACGGTGCCGGAGCTGAACTGGAGAAGTATATTTCCGCGGCCGAGGCTTTGTTTGATCGTGCCGTGGCAGATGCCTGGAACGCCGACGGTGCCCCGGGAATAGTTTATACCACCGACTGGCAGGGAAACCCGGTGGTGCATGACAGGATGCACTGGACTCTGGCCGAGGCAATAAACACATCTGCCGTGCTTTATAATACTACCGGAAAGCAGGCATATGCCGACCTATACGCCGATTTTATGAAGTATCTTGATGAGTGCGTTTTGGATCATAAAAACGGATCATGGTTCCACCAGCTGGACAGGGAGAACAGACCGATTGGAACGGTGTGGCCCGGAAAATCCGATCTGTATCATGCATTCCAGTCCACCATCATACCGTTTATTAAACAGAATATATCCATCGCATCGGGGGTTTCGGCAGAGTAGCCGGAAATATATTGAGCAAAAAAGGCATAAAGTAACGTGAATTGTGACAAAACTCTGAATTATACCTCCGAATCGTTGACAGTATCGGCATTTTTACAATAGAATTGAACGTAATCACGGCAGTTCGCCGAAAGAAACTGGAAAATGAGATGTTCCAAAAAAGGGGGTACCAAGTATGAACGAGATTAAAGCTAACCTCGCGGAGCGTTTCCTTTACAACCGATATCTCATCGGTAAGGAGAGTAACAGCAAACTTCTTAACGGACTTAAACTTCCGGAATTTGTAGCGCTTCACGGGCTTCATCTGAAATTTGAAGATGATGACACACTTGACAGGGTTTATTTAAAGGAAATTGCGGAAGAGATGGATCTGCCCATCCCGAAAACTTCGGAAATAGTAAAGGCTTTGCAGGCCAAGGGCATGGTGAACTGGACTTTCGACGGAAAGGGCGAGGACGGCACCTATGTTACCATAACTGAAAAGGGTGAGAACTTCCTTAAGGATAATAAAGTTTACTTTGAGGAGTTCAGTGAGAAGATCATCGAGCGTTTTGGCAAGGAACGATTCGAGCAGTTTATCGGTATGATGGCTGAAATAGAGCAGATAACTCTCGAAATGAGGGCCGAAGGGGTCTGATTTGATTGCATTTTACGAGCTTAAAAGTTAAATAAACTTTATGCGCGCGATGTGAGTTTTTCTGTGCTATACTAAATACAGGTTTACAATGTAACTATTGGAAGCGGTGGGGAAATTGCTTCCTAAATAATATTCAAATATCAGGAGGTATTTTTATCATGGGGAAATTTGTAATTAAGCAGGCCAAAAGCGGACCGATGTTCAATCTTAAGGCAGGTAACGGCGAGGTAATTCTTTCAAGCCAGGTTTATGCCGACGAGAAATCCTGCAGAAACGGTATCGAAAGCATTATGAAGAATGCTCCGGTTGCAGAAATTGAAGATCAGACTAAGGAAGGCTTCGAGACAGTTAAGAATCCGAAGTTCGAGGTTTACACCGACAAATCAGGCGAGACAAGATTCCGCCTTAAAGCTTCCAACGGCCAGATTATCGGTACCGGCGAAGGCTATGCATCAAAGGCAGGATGCCTTAAGGGTATTGAATCAATCAAGAAGAACGCAGCCGATTCAGAAATCGTGGTAGAAGAATAAGAAATCACAGCACCCACACAGAGGTGAGAAGCACCCTCTTTACCGGAAAAGCCGGTAGGGAGGGTGTTTTTATATGCAAATCGGGGGCATTCCTATTTACAGCACCTGGAAGATGTAGAACTTCAGGTAGTAGGATTCGTCGGCGGCCCAGAGTATGGGGTGGTCCGGTGACTGGGTTTTAAATTCTACCTGGCGGAGGCGCTTATGAGCATCCTTGGCTGCACGCTCTATGGTTTTAGTGAAAAGGTCGAAATCCATAAAGTGGGAGCAGGAGCAGGTACAGAAGAATCCGCCGGGTTTAACCAGCTTAAGCCCTCTCATGTTGATTTCATGATAGCCCTTGGTTGCATTCTTAATGGAACTGCGGGATTTGGTAAAGGCCGGCGGGTCAAGAATAACCACATCGAACTTTTCGCCCATTTCTTCAAGTTCCGGGAGAACTTCAAATACATCGCGGCAGGCAAACTGAACGGTATCGGACAGGCCGTTTAACTCGGCATTCTTTTCGGCGGTTTCCACCGCAAGCTCAGAAGCATCAATTCCTATAACTTCAGAAGCGCCTGCAATTCCCGCATTAAGCGCAAAGGAGCCTGTGTGGGTAAAGCAGTCAAGCACACGGGCGTTTTTGCAGAGCTTTTGTACCGCAAGTCTGTTGTACTTCTGGTCCAGGAAGAAACCGGTTTTCTGACCGTCCTTTACATCAACAATATACTTAACACCGTTTTCAATGATCTCAACGTCGGTATCGAACTCGTCTCCGATGAATCCCTTTACGCTTTCCATGCCTTCGAGCTTTCTTACCTTGGCATCGGAGCGCTCGTATACGCCGCGGATTTTAATGCCGTCATCTGCAAGAATCTCCTTAAGAATGGATATGATTGCATCCTTCATCTTATCGATTCCCAGAGCCAGTGACTGAACTACCAAAACATCGGAGAACTTGTCGATTACAAGTCCCGGAAGGAAGTCGGCCTCGCCAAAGATAATTCGGCAGGACGAGGTGTCCACCACTTTTTTGCGGTATTCCCATGCAGCCGTAAGTCGCATGCGAAGGAAGTCTTCATTGATTACATCCTCTGCGTTCCGGGTCATCATTCTGACTCTTATTTTTGAGTTCTGATTAATGAAGCCCTTGCCAAGGTGATATCCGTCAAAGTCATTTACGAGCACAATGTCGCCGTTTGTAAAGCGGCCTGTGATCGAATCAATTTCGTTGTCATATATCCAGAGACCGCCTGCCTTAAAGGAGCGGCCTTCGCCTTTTTTCAGAGTTACGATTGAGAGTGTATCTTTTTCCATAGTTATATTATTCAGACCTGTTTTACAGACAAAGGACGGGTCCGTAGCATCCTTTGCATTCATATATCCTTCGGTTTCGCTTTAAAATAATACGATAAACGGCGCATAAAAGCAAATCGCATCTGCCGGAAAAAGTATTTTCGCATTTAAGGATTATTTAATAATTGGCATTTTATAATGCGGTCAGAATAGAAAAACAGGCGATGCCAAAATAAAGATAGGAGAGGAAAAATGTTTTTTAACATTCTGAAAAAAGACTTAAAGCGCGGAGTGACAATGAATATCATTATTCTGCTGTTCATTGCTCTTTCGGTAATGTTCATTGCCGGTTCCGTAAACAGTATAGTTGCTGTTACTACGGCTCTCGACGACTATTTCGAGAAAGCGGAGGTGCCGGATATTTTAGCCGCAATGCTTGACAAGGCAGAGGTTGTCGACGTCGAAGAGGTGCTTAAGGATGATAAGAATCTTTATAAAGATATAAAAGTCGAGGAAAAACTTTTCTTCGTTGATCCATCGGATGTCATTCTCTCAAACGGAAAAGAATGCGGGTACGATAATTCTTTTATCTGTGATTCCGTTGATGACTACGTTGAAAAAATATTCGATGAAAACAACAAAGAGATAACAGAAGTAAAAAAAGGTGAATTATATGTTCTCCAGAAAGTAATCAACAGTTCAGACCTTAAGGTTGGCGATACCGTTACCATTAAAATGGACGGAATTCAGAAGGAATTCAAAGTAGCCGGTATTTATAAAGACGCAGCTATGGGTTCGGTACTTATGGGAATGGGTCGAATGGTCTTTAACTTGGAGGACGCCGAAGAACTGTATGCGGATGCGAAAGAACATGGAAAAACCGGAAAGATGTATTACTTCTATACCGATAAGACCAAAGAACTTCAGAACAGATTAAACGAGACCGATGCAAGTTTTGTGTTTATCGGTGATAAGGCCCTTATCAAATCTTCATACATTATGGATATGGTTGCTGCCATCTTCCTTATGGTAGTCAGCCTGATCCTTATAGTGGTTGCGCTTATTGTTCTCAGGTTTACCATCAGTTTCACCATTTCGTCGGAATTCAGAGAGATAGGTGTCATGAAGGCCATCGGTATCGGCAACATGAAGATCAGAAGTCTGTATCTGGCCAAATACCTGGCGATTTCGGTTGTGGCATCCGTCATAGGTGTTGCTGCTTCGATTCCTTTAGGAAAGCTTATGATAGACGTAACTTCCAACACCATAATGATCGAAGCCGAGAATGATTTGCTTATCAGTATTATAAGCGCAGTCATGGTTGTTGCCATTGTAATGCTCTTTGGTCTTCATTGTACAAAGAAGGCAAATAAGCTCTCTCCGGTAGATGCCATAAGGAACGGAGAAACAGGCGAAAGATTCAGGAAAAAAGGTTTCCTTCATCTGTCGAAGAGCAGAATGGGAGCCACCACCTTCCTTGCGGGAAACGATGTCCTTTCTGCTCCGAAGAGATACATCATCATTATTGTGGTATTTGCACTTGCCATACTTCCGATCCAGTTTTTGGATATCGTAGCCAGTTCTCTTTCACAAAAGGAAATGCTTTCCAATCTGTCTGCGATCCCGTCAGATGTGGGCTTTTCCATGAATGATGATTCCTATATGTATACCACCGACGGAAGCGGTAAGCAGGTTTTGATCGATCAGTATAAAGAAATTGAAAAAACACTTGCGGAGAACGGAATGCCCGGACGTGTATTCTCGGAAGTGCTCATTTCATCCAGACAAAAATTCAATGGAAACACCACACAGGTTATGGCGATACAGGGTGTAAATAACAAATCGGAAGAGCACAAGTGTCTTGAGGGAAGCAATCCGGCAAATCCCGGAGAAGTAGCTATTACTCCAAAGGTAGCTGAGGCTCTTGAGGCCGATATCGGTGATGTCATAAAGGTGTCGGTAGGGGGCAAGCAGTATGATCTCATGGTCAGCGGTATTTTTGAAGCAATGATAAATACCGGAGAAAGCATAAGACTTCATGAGGACCTTGATGTTAACTATAACTACAGTAACGGAAGCTTTGGTACTCAGATTCTTTTCGATGACAATCCAAGTGAAAAGGAGTCAAAGGAAAGAATAAAGAAGCTGGAAAAAATCTTCCCGGACTACAGTAACTTCCAGACCGGTTCGGAAATGGCAGAATCCATTACGGAAGTCGGACCGACCTTTACCATGGTGAAGAAACTGTTCCTTGTTCTGTCGATTGCAATCGTTATCATGGTGGCGATACTGATAGAACGCTCCATGATAATCAAGGAAACAGCCGAAATAGCCACATTAAAAGCCATAGGATTTACCGATTATAAGATAGTAAAATGGCATGCAAAAAGATTTATTATTACCGCGATAATATCTGCGGTAATAGCCGGAACACTGGCATTGCCGCTAACGAAGCTGGCAGCCGATCCTATCTTCGCATTTATGGGTGTGGGACAGGGTGTTAAGTATTCATTCTCGATAGTAAGAGTATGTGTGGTTTATCCGATAATTGTAATGGTATTTATGACCTTAAGCATCCTGCTGAGCTCACTGTACACAAGAAAGATCACAGCACAGCAGACAAGCAGTATTGAATAAATCGTAATGACGAAAGGACAGAAAACATGGAAACAATTCTCAAAGTAACAGACCTTTGCAAAACATATATTACAAACAAAAGACAGAACAACGCTCTTAAGAATGTCAGTTTTGAAATAGGAAAGGGCGAAATGGTGGCCATCATGGGACCTTCGGGTTCCGGCAAGTCCACCCTTCTTTACACCACCTCCGGAATGGA
>CACYBJ010000116.1 GCA_902772565.1 uncultured Lachnospiraceae bacterium
AAGATAATCAAGAATTTCCTCGTAATAATCATCTTTTATGCTTTCTATATCATGACCTTCTTCCTGAAGTTCAACTGCATACCCCGCCGCTTTGTCGGCATCTATATAATCCGCTACGATTTTGGCAACACTAAACGCCTCATCCTTATACTTTTCCTCCATTCTGTTTTTGTAGGAAAAATATGATGCCACACACATTGCCACAGCAAGAATTACACAAAGAACAACAACTATCCTTACTATCTTTATCGTGAGGCTTCTAAAACGTTTTCTTTTATTCATTTTCGGTTCCCTCCTCAATTGCTTCCTGATGTGCATCTTTCCCACATGCGGTTTTACGTTCTTTTAGATACGGTTTACGGACGGTTTGCCGGTTTAAAAGTTTAGAAAGGATATTTTTCCGCATCCCAAACTTCTTCTTCGGCTTTACCTGCAAATATTCTGGCATGTCCGTCGGCAAGTCTGTATATGAGTATGTCCCCAAGCAGCAGTTCGTCTGCTTCGGGAACGAACTTTCCGTATTCAATCCCCCGCGCATAAAACACTTCGCCGTCGCGTGTTTTTACACGTGTCATTCTGTTATAAATGCGATATATGTCCCGAGCCTGCCTGACAGTCATGTCATGAGACAGTCGGGCCTGCTTTATGTGCTCTATCTTCCAGTATTTTTCTTTTGTTTCCTGCCTGCGCGCCTCGGCAATGTGCCTGCTAAAATCGTTCATCATTTTTTCCGTAAGCTGCTTTGCCACCAGGTCACACTTAAGATAAACATCCACACTGTCGTACTCATCGGGAATGCCAAATACTTCCTGCATGATAATGTCTCCGCAGTCAAACTCTTCCGAAATCATATGTATACTGACGCCGGTTTTCTCCGCTCTTTTTTCCATGGCACATTCAACCGGACAGTAACTTCTTCCCACAGGCAGAGCTGAAGCATGAATATTTAATGCAACTGCCCTTTCATCTTCAGGTACCGGAATATGTCTTCCGTAATCGGCACTGAAAAAAAGACGACAGCCCTCATTAATAAACTTTTCTTCATCTTCTGCGGTGATGGTGCGCTCTATAACCGGAACACCATGGGCTTCGGCAATTCTTACTATCTCTTTTGCACGGAAATAATCCTCATCGTTACCGCATATATAAAGAGCCATTATCTCTTCTTTTTCAAGCAGATACTTGAATACGGATACGTAAGCATCTGTTCCGAGATATACGATTTTCATATCACTTTATCCTTATCCGACAAGATTATCTCCCGCCTTATATAGATAAAATTATATAACAAAAAGAAATCAATGTCACTTATTTTAACCCTGCGGCAAGAAACTCACCTTCGCATATAAAGCAATCAAAACGAATTAAACAAAAAAGGTGTCGTTTACTCCGACACCTTCTTTGATTCGTTGCTGTATTTATTCTTCAAAAAGAGAGGTTGAATAATACCTTTCCGCAGTATCCGGAAGAACTGTTACGACGGTCTTCCCCTCTCCGAGTTTCTTGGCAAGCTTAAGAGCAGCCGCAACATTGGTTCCCGAAGAGATTCCGCACATAAGACCTTCCTCTCTTGCAAGACGCTTGGAAGTCTCAATGGCCTCGGCATCCGTCACGATATAAATATCATCATAGATATCACGGTTTAGAATATCGGGGATGATACCGTCGCCGATGCCCATCTGCATATGCGTTCCGATAGTTCCGCCCGCAAGTATTGCAGCATTCTCAGGCTCAACCGCCCAGATTTCAATGTCGGGATACTGCGCTTTAAGCACTTCACCTATTCCGGTAAGAGTTCCGCCGGTACCGATACCGCTGCAGAATCCGTCGATGGGAGCGGCAACCTGCGACATTATTTCAAGCGCGGTATGCTTCTTGTGAGCCTTGGTATTGTTCGGGTTTTCAAACTGCTGAGGCACAAATACTTTCGGATTCTTTTCCTTCATGCGAAGAGCCGTTGCAAGACACTCCTCAATGCATTTGCCGATATCGCCGGCATCATGTATAAGACGCACTTCGGCTCCGTAATGCTTAACCAGTTTTCTTCTTTCTTCACTGACGGAGTCAGGCATTATAATAATGGTTCTGTAGCCCTTAACCGCACCAACCAAAGCAAGACCTATGCCCTGGTTTCCGCTGGTCGGTTCTACAATGATAGAATCCTTATTTATAAGGCCTTCCTTCTCTGCCTGCTCTATCATATTAAGGGCTGTTCTGGTCTTGATTGAACCGCCTACATTAAGTGATTCCACCTTAACAAGAATCTGCGCGCTGCCGGGTTCGGGCATTCTGTTCAGACGAACGACCGGGGTGATTCCCACAGCTTCAAGAATGTTATTGTATATCATATTACGCTCTTTCTTTGGATTGGTTTATAATCCATATAATTAAACAAAGGCAGACAAGCCATCCCAGCAAGTCCGCCCCCGTATTATAAGTAATAAAAATACATTCTGTCAAGGAAACCCAAACCCTTCCCTGACATTGTGAAAGAAGTATTTCCAAAGATCACGAAGAGTATTTATTCTGTTTCGGATAGTAACGATTGAATAGTTCTACGGATAAAACTGATCCGTATCGGTATAAAGACTGTCATTCTTATCGCCTGCCGTCTTGTAGCATACTCTGCCGGCTGAAAATCTTACATCCGGCATGGATTTTGCGCTCTGAGCAGTTACACGTTCGCCGTCAACCCACTTATCCTGATATCCGCGGCTTCCGAGCCAAACCAAAACTTTTTCATCTGGTGTTACCGTTACCATTATATGGCAGTAGCCGTTACTGCTGCATTTCTTAACAGCCTTCTTAAGAGCATTGCTCTTGAAAACCTGCAATCTTTTCTTTGTTTTCAGTGTTCTGCAGTCAATACCGGCTGTTTTTAGCACATCGTAAACAAATTCACCTTCCTCGAAGTTGGCAGGAACCCGATTTGAAGGAAATGAAAGTGTTCCGTCTTGGTTAACCTGAATAATCTGCTCTCCCTTTACATTCATATCAATCATATGATTGGTAGATGTCTCACCGCCAAAACAATCCGTAAATAATGTTTCATCGTTATATTCACTTACGGCCAGTTCGGTTTTGAAAGCCTTATAGATATTATCAAAAACTTCCATATCGGCTGCAATTCTGGATCTTTCAACATATTTCAGATAGGCAGGTGTTACAATACCAACTATGATTGCCATGATTGCTATTACGATTATCAGTTCTACGAGAGAGAAACCTTTATTTTTTATATTCTTCATCATACCCATCACCTCTAATCCCGTTATACTCTATAAGTTCTTTTACATAAACCGCTTTTATCAACTTACCTTTTTTCCATGATAACTCTTTTAGAACGTATTTCGTAGGGTGAAAAACAACATAGGTGTCTCATCTCGCTTAATTATTACCAATTTCCAACATATATATGCCACTTTTTACGACATATCGCACTTTTTCATTATATTTCATTGTGGTCGCCACAAAAAAAGAGCAGCCGGAGCTGCTCTTTAAAACGACTTAACCTTTACTATCCTTCAAAAGAAGATAAAAGCTCAAGAGTGTGCTCATTGTTCATCTTTTCGCACATCTTAAGGAAGTTATCAAGGGGTACGTTCTGAATCTGCTGGTTGCTTCCTCTCATGTTGATGGAAACAGTATTCTGCTCTGCTTCATGATCGCCCAGAACCAGAATGTACGGATCCTTGTACTGTTTGAACTTCTTAATCTTGGTTCTCATGTTCTCATCGGAGTAATCTGCTTCGACTCTTACGCCGATTTCCTCAAGGGCCTGCTGAACCTTAAGAGCGTAATCATTGTGGCTTTCTCTGATAGGAACAATTGCAACCTGGTAAGGGCTCATCCAGAATGGGAAGCTTCCCTTGAAGTTTTCGATAATGATACCGATGAATCTTTCAAGCGAACCATAGATTGCTCTGTGAATTACCACCGGCATCTCTTCCTTGCCTTCAGGGTTTGTATAAACAAGACCGAAGTTGTGAGGAAGCTGGAAGTCAAGCTGGATGGTACCGCACTGCCACTCACGTCCCAAAGCGTCTTTAATCTGAAGATCAATCTTAGGACCGTAGAATGCGCCGTCGCCTTCGTTAATTTCGTATCCGCCTTCGCCGTACTTGTCATCAAGGATTTCCTTGATCATTGCCTCGGCTTCGTTCCAGTCGTTGATATCACCCATGAAATCATCGGGACGTGTGGAGAACTCAGCTCTGTAAGTTACGCCGAAAGTGCTGTAAACTTCGTCGGCAATTGAGATAATATCCGCAATTTCGTCCTTGATCTGAGACTTCATTACGAAAGTATGGTCGTCGTCCTGACGGAATTCCTGAACTCTGAAGAGTCCGTTCATCTGTCCTGACTTCTCTTTACGGTGAAGAACGTCATACTCGCTGTATCTGATAGGAAGTTCCTTGTAGGAACGGTTTCTTCTCTTGAATGTCATCATGGCATTCGGGCAGTTCATAGGCTTTGCAGCCATAGTATCTACTGCTTCACGGTTGTAAAGCACGGTGCCGTTTTCAAGAGTTACTTCCTTAGGCTCTTCAGTATTCTGAGCGCCTTCAATCACTCCGGCAATGTTTGTATCGGCAGATACAAAACCTTCGATTCCCGGAACGATGAACATGTTGTTAAGATAGTGTGCCCAGTGACCTGAAATGAGCCAGAGCTTTTTATTGTTGATGAGAGGCGCGGAAATTTCAAGGTATCCGTGCTTTCTCTGAAGTTCTCGTGAATAACGGAGAAGTGCCTGGTAGAGTTCCCAGCCTCTTGGAAGCCAGTAAGGCATGCCCGGTGCTGTTTCATTGAACATGAAAAGGTCGAGAGCCGGACCTATCTTCTTGTGGTCTCTTTCACGTGCCTCTTCAATAAGAGCAATGTGTTTCTTGAGTTCATCCTTGCTTGGGAAAGCATAGAAATAAACTCTCTGCATGTGATCGCGCTTCTCATCGCCTCTCCAGTATGCCATGGAGCATGCATGAATCTTAAATGCGGTGCTCATGAGTTCCTGTGAATTGGCAACGTGCGGTCCACGGCAAAGATCGATATAATCATCGCCGGTGTTGTATGTTGTGATGAGTTCATCTTCGGGAAGATCTTCGATGAGCTCAGTCTTGTACTTCTGGTTCTTAAAGATTTCAAGAGCTTCGCTTCTTGATACTTCCTTACGCACGAAATCTTCTCTTCTCTTAATGATCTCGCGCATCTTCTGTTCGATTTTCTCGAAATCGCTTTCGGTAATGTTGCTTCCCTCCGGAAGAACAAAATCGTAGTATGCACCGTCTTCAACTTCCGGTCCGATGGCATACTGTACTTCGCTTCCGTATAACTCGATTACTGCCTTGGCAAGAATGTGTGCAAGGGAGTGACGGTATACGCTTAAAAAATACTCTCTGTCGTCCATTTTTAAACTCCTTTACTGTTAATCAGCTATCTGTCCGTTGCAACAGGCAACAGGTGGGGATAACCGTCCTGATAAGAGTACTAAGAGCGGCCCGACTCCGAATCAGGCCGCTCTTTACAGTTTATGATTGTGTTGTGTTTTTGTCAACCGGATAATGCCTGTTTACTGCTATCCTTTTGACCGTTTTTTTATGAATTTGCCTTGGATTTGGCAGATACGTAGGCGTAGGTCACTCTTCCGTCCGAAAGCTTGTATTCCACAAGTTCCACATACTCATCCGCATAATTCGTTTTAAAGCAGTATGCTGCCTGAGCGGGACTGCCGGACTCTGCCATTAAGGCATCCTCCTCATCGGCGGATGCATCTGCCGGAAGAGGCGTATAGACATTCAGTTCGTATCCAAGATACTTAAATACATCCGCAGTAAAACTTGTGCAGTTGTATTTAAGAAGTCCGAAGTTTTTACGGTAACCCTCCACGTAGGTCTTAAGAGTCTCAAAGTCAGATTCCTTAACCACCACCGGAAGCGCCATAAAGTTCTTTCTTACGGTAGTCTCCGGAGTGTACTTTGTGTCCGCATAGTCTATGATCTCATAGTCCTTTTCATTTTCGGAATTCATGATTATATAATCCGGACACTTGATCCAGGATGCCACCTTGGGCTGAAGAAGCGCGGCCAGACCCACAGCTCTTCCGCCGAAGCCGTACATATCAAGGCTTCCGTCCTCATGGGAAAATCCCAGCCAGGAATGGCCTGCGGTGAATCCCCTGCCGCCGCCGTTTTCGTCGTCATAGTCCATGACATTGTAGTTGTCCTTGTTAGGTGTGCTTAACATAAAGGACAGCACGGCTTTTCCGTGGTAAAAATAATCGATGTAGCCTTCGTAGGAGTAGAAGGCATCTGCCGTAGTAGGAGTCGGATCCACGCTGTCGGGGAAGCCGTCGCCGTCGGTATCGGTTTCGGTGCCGTCAAACTCGATTATCAGGTCTTCGTCATTACCGGAGAAGAAATCCAGTTCGGTATCGGACTCTGTGTAATCGCTGCTTATTTCACCGCTGTTGTTGTGGATTCCATCGGGTTCCAAAGAAGCGGCATCCGAACTGTAATCATCGGCGTAATCCGTATCGTTTTCGGAGGCATCAGCCGTTTTTCCACTTTGTGAATAGTCGGCCTTACTTGAAGATTCCGAAACGGAAACTATTTCTCCGTTGCTTCTCTTAATGTCTTTTGAATTATCCACCTTAAGGAACTTCATTCCAAAAGGAACCGCTATCGCAATTAAAACAATACAGGCCGCCACCGGTGCAAATCTTAATACAAAGTTTTTCTTCTTTATTTCGGCAGATGCGCCAAGTCCGTTTTCGCGAAGCATCTTCGCTTTTTTCATTTCATAGGTATCGGAAAACACATGAGTATCGTCAAGACTGTCGAATTCTTCAAGCGACATATTTTCCAGACGTTTAACGTCGTCTTCGTTAATGTTATTCGTCATAGCGCACCTCCTTTCATCTTTTCTCTCAGCATTTTTTTTGCTCTCTCGTAGCGCTTTCTGACCGCTGCCTCGGACATATTAAGCCGTTTTGCGGCTTCTTTCGAGGGCAGTTCTTCCACCGCCATGAGCCTCATTACCTCCCGGTATTTTTCGGGCAGCAGACTTATTATTTCCGAAGCTCTGCTATCGGGATTATCCACCGCACTTTCCGGTCCGGCTGCAGTACCTCCGGCACCGCTTTCCGCAAATACCGCCAGAGTTTCCTCGTCGGTATTAACCTCCCGTTCCCACTCTCTCGCAAGCTTTCTGTAACGGGTTATGGCTGCGTTTTTAAGGCAGGTCAGAACATAACGCTTGCAGTCGTCGGACGCAGCGTCTTCAAAAAAGACTTCGCCTTTTATAAGATTCAGAAACGTGTCCTGGACCGCATCTTCCGCCTGTCCCTCGTCTCTTAATACCGAGTAGGCTGCCGCATACAGTTTGCGTTCATACAACCGGTAACATGCTTCGATAAACAGTTTCTGCTTGCTTTTATCGATCACCTTTTCCCTCCTGTAAAGGTGTCACTTTCGCTTTTCACCTATAATAACGACGGCGAAATACAAAATGTGACAAATTATAAAAATCTTTTATAGACCGCCATAAAGGCATTAACCGGAAAACCGACCACGTTGTTATAGTCACCCTCAATGCTTTCCACCAGCGCACCGCCCAATCCCTGTATTCCGTAGGAACCGGCTTTATCCATGGGCTCTCCCGTAGCAACATAGGCCCTTGCCTCTTCCTCGGTGAAGGGCTTCATGTTCACCCGGGTACATTCGTAGAATTCCTCGGTGATGTCATCCTTTACAACGCATACGCCGGTAAATACTTCGTGGCTCTTGCCGGAAAGCTGCATCAGCATCCTTACGGCATCTTCCTCATCTTTTGGCTTTCCAAGGACTTCACCTTCCAGCGCAACCACGGTATCGGCAGATACGATAAGCCTGCCCCTCGCCTCTTCTCCCAATGCCTGTCCCACGGCCCGTGCCTTAAGCATGGCATTTTCCTGTGCAAGCAAGCCGGGATGGGTGGCATTGCTGTTTTCCTCCGCATTACTCACATAAACATCAAACTCTATTCCCGCTCCGGCAAGAAGTTCCTTGCGCCTCGGCGAGGCAGATGCAAGGATCACCGGCTTTGATATCTTTCTGTTAAAACTCTCTACATTCATTAAACCATGTAACATCCTTTCATAAAACGCCGAACAGTGAACCGAGAATTCTATTCTTCCGGCATACTATATAAAATACCACAGAATACTCAGCTACCGCAATTCTGCTTAGAACTATTTATTCTCGCTTATCGCACAAAAGACCTCACCGGAAACGGTGAGGTCTTTCATTATAGATTATTATACGTTAAGAGACATTATATAATGTTCTTCTACTACCATTAATCAAGGGGATTAATGATATTCATTGCGTAAGCATCACTGATGAGCGATGGTCCGCCAAGTACAAATCCTTCTCTTACTGCGAGTTTGTTTTCCTCTGAGTAGTTTACGGCTACCTTATTCCACTTATTATTGTTAAGTGTAAGAATAAGCGGAGAACCTGTTACTGTTGCAAGAGGTCCTGCGGAAAGTCCGTCAGGGAAGTTCTCGGAGTAAGCAAATACAAGCTTGTGGGGGTTCGCAAAGAACCTTTCAGCTACCGCAAGAGAGGTTTCAAATCTTGTATCACCTGCTACTCTTTCGGTTGTTCCATAGGCAGCAAGTTCAGATTTAATAGTTTCGGAAACTGCTCCGGTACCACCGATAAGGTAGAATGTATTGTCGTCGCCATGCTTTGAAAGGAATTCCTTCTGTTCATCGGAAAGCTTCTTGGATACAAGAAGGATAGGAATACCTGCTGCCGATGCCGAAAGAGAATCCGCGAATGTATCTGCAGTACATACAAGATATTCAGAATTAGGATTAACGTGGGAAGCTTCAAGGATTTCCAGGTTAGTCTCAAGTCTTCCGCTTCCTGCAAGGCGCTTGATCTTGTATGTAGTTCCCGCAAGTAATTCCTCAAATTCTTCAGGAACGGCACCTGTGCCGCCGAGAATATAAATCGTACCGCCCTGATTCAGATTGTTTTTGATATAATCTGCAGTCAGTTCATAATAGTTCTTTCCTGTAAGAAGAACAGGCGCATCTTTTGAAGTAGCAAAATAACTTCCTGCAAGGGCATCCGGGAAAGATGTTCCGCATGCAACTACAACCGAATCAAATCTGTCAAGTCCGAGCTGAGCCTTAAGTTCTGTTGCAGATTCAAGGGATGTTTCGAATCTGGAATCACCGTAAAGTCTGGTGATCCTGTTGGTTATCTGATCATCGCTTGACACACGACAACCATAAGTCTCTGCGTCAACTGCCCAGTCATCCTGATCCGTATAATTCTCTTCGGTACCATTTATTACGAGATAAT
>CACYBJ010000117.1 GCA_902772565.1 uncultured Lachnospiraceae bacterium
ATGTTCCTGCTCCGCCTTCACCAAATTGAACATTCGAATGGGATAGAAAGGCTTTCGAGCCTCCTTGCCAGTAATGATGAACATCTTGCGCTCGAGAATCAACATCTTTGCCGCGCTCGAGGATAATCGGACAAGCACCGGCTTCTGCAAGTGTTAAAGCTGCGAACATTCCGGCTGGACCAAAACCAACCACCACGGGACGTCTTAAAGGAGGGGACGAGAGTGCGGGAATCTTGGGAGGGGAATAGGGCGTCAGAACACCTCCGACAGAAGCGGGAAGCAAAGATGCTATTCTTTTTTCTTCGTCATCACTTACAGCCAGCTGTACATCCAAACTGACGACAAAGCATATTTTGCCTTTTTTGCGGGCATCTATGCTCTTTCTGGAGACTTTACAAGACAGGATTCTATTTGTCGGAACTCCAAGAGCTTTGGAGACTACAGTATACAGAGTTGTATCTTGATAGTCCAAGGGCAATTTCAAATTGTAAAGACGCAACATATTTAAACCTCTTCGGAGTGTTGGTTTAGGACGATACTCTTCGCCGCTGTCAAACCTGAAGCAAACGCAAAATGCAAATTATATCCGCCGCAAGGGCCATCTATATCGACGTCTTCTCCAGCAAAGAACAACCCTGGATGTAGCCGCGATTCCATCGTATAAGGATCAATCTCATCAAGAGATACGCCTCCTCTGCTGACTTGTGCGGAGTCAAACCCTTGTGTTCCTGTTACCTGTAAGGAATACCGCTTTATCTGATTCAGTAGAGCATCGACTTCTAAAGGCGTTAAAGCCGCTGCGATCTTTGTGCAAGGGATTGCCGCCTCATGCAAAATTGCTTGAGAAAGCATACGCGGGAAGACACCTGTAAAAACCGAAAGCACTGTATTTGTTGAGTTACTGTTCAATCTATCCTTAAACCATGATATCATATGACTGTCTGGTATTTCTGGCAGCATGTCGATTTGCAGTGACACAGCCGCCTTTTTCCTTAATGCATCGGCAGCATTTCCAGAAAGCTGCATTACACAAATCCCTGACAGCCCGTAGTCAGTGAATAACAGTTCGCCGACTTCACTGTTTACATATCGCTTGTTGACAAGCAAGGAAACTTTTGCGTGTATTCGCAATCCACGAAGTGAAGGAAGAATACTGCTGTTGCACCTTAGTTGAACAAGTGCCGGAACAATAGGCGTGATGCAGTGCCCCAGGTTTTCAATCATATTAAATGCAGATCCATCGGTTCCCATTTTAGGAGCAGCTTTCCCGCCTGTACAAACGATCAAGTATTTTGCTATATATTCATGTTTACTTTCAGTCTTGACTTGCCACAACCCGTTCTTATTTGTTATTAAGACCGTTTTCTCTTGGAGCATGGTGTGGATGTTATCTTTTTGAAGTGCGTTTCGAAATACATCTAACACAGATGATGCTGCCATCGTACGCGGGTATAATCGTCCGCTCTCCTCCCGAAACATAAGACCTAAGCTTGCTAAAAAGTCCAGGACCTCGGAAGGGGATGTAGTTTTAAAGAGTTTCTTTATGAACTCGTGTTTATTACCGTAGTTCTCCGCACTCATTTCTCTATTCGAAAAATTACAGCGGCCGTTCCCTGTCGACAAAATCTTCTTGCCAACACGATCTAGTCTTTCAATTAATAATACTTGAATAGAGTATATGGAAAGATATGCAGCTGCGGCAAGTCCGGCTGCGCCGCCGCCAATGATTATGCAATCATAGTTCATGAATTCAGATATCCTTTCGTGGTCAGATAATTCGATATCATTACGGAGGAAGCGCAAATGCAGATAACGTCACTGTGCTATATTGAAAAAGGAAACACTGTACTCATGCTTTATCGAAATAAAAAGAAAAATGATGTTAATCAAGGGAAATGGATTGGAGTTGGCGGGAAGCTAGAAACAGGGGAAACACCGGAAACTTGTATGCTCCGCGAAGTAAAAGAGGAAACAGGCCTTAGACTTTTATCATGGAGAAAAAGAGGTACAGTCGATTTTGAATCCGAATCCTGGACTGAAAGAATGTATCTTTTTACTGCGGAACAATTCGAAGGAGAATTGAGCGCGTGCGATGAAGGAGAACTCCGTTGGATTCAAAAGGATAAAATACAGAGCTTAAGCTTATGGGAGGGAGACAGGGTATTCCTTCGACTGCTCGCAGAAGATGCGCCGTACTTTCACTTGCTTCTCAAATACGATGGAGAAAGACTTATAAGCGCTATGCTAAACGGGGAAGCACTTGATATTTGAAGTCATCTTTGCTTCGCCTTGTGGGCGTTCCCTTTG
>CACYBJ010000118.1 GCA_902772565.1 uncultured Lachnospiraceae bacterium
CGATAATACCGTAGCAGTTGCCTTCGGTGAATTTAATATTAACGTCTTCGAAAAGAGCTTTCTTTCCGATACGAAGTGTGATATTCGATGCCTGAATCATAAAATTCCTCTTTCTCTCTTTTTTGAATTACCCCGAATCACGTATGGGGAATTATCTGCCGGCGGACCGGTGTTGAAGTGCAAGCCATGAATAATCGCTATCGCGATGGCTTGCTTATATGGACCCGATTTAATAAATCAAATCGGGTCGTTAAATATCAAACATAAGATCCGAGTATGCAGGTACAGGCCAGTAAGCCTTTTCTACCAGAACCTCAAGTTCATCTATAGGAGCACGAAGGGCTTCCATCCTTGCGCATACATCCTCTTTGAAGAACTTTGCACACTCTTCTTTGTCCGCAATGCTGATGGCCTTGGCATCTGCCGTCTTAAGATCGTCAAGGGCCTTCTGTGCTCTGGCAAGAAGCGTTGAGCAGTTAAGAAGGATTTCTTCCTGGGCAGATACATCGGCTGCGGGACATGCAGTTCTTACGGAGTTAATGGAGTCCGCAATAACCTTTACGTAGCGGGCAACTCCGGGGATATAAAGTTTGGAGGCCATGTCGATCATGGTCTTTGCTTCAATATTGATTATCTTTGCATAGTTTTCGTAACCGATTTCAACACGGCTCCTGATTTCTGCTTCGGATAATACACCCTGATGCTCGAAAAGTTTGACTGACTTTTCATCTGCCAGAGTTCCGATGGCATCAACCATGGCACGAAGGTTCGGAAGGCCTCTTCTTTCGGCTTCCTTAACCCATTCTTCAGAATAGCCGTTGCCGTTGAAAATGATTCTCTGGTGCTCTGTGAGAGCTCTGTAAATAACCTTCTTTACGTCCTCGTCGAAGTTTTCGGACTTTTCAAGTTCGTCAGCATACTTCTGAAGGATTTCGGCAACCATAGTATTAAGATAGGTGTTTGCTTCCGCTACCGAGGCAGATGCGCCGACCATACGGAACTCGAACTTGTTGCCTGTGAAAGCAAAAGGTGAAGTTCTGTTACGATCCGTTGCATCCTTGTTGATGGTAGGAAGGGATGAAACACCGGTAAGGAGCTTTTCTGCATGAAGCGAAGACTTGGCTTCACCCTTTGAAATGATCTGTTCCACAACGTCCTCAAGCTGATCTCCAAGGAATACGGAAATGATTGCCGGAGGAGCTTCCTGTGCACCGAGTCTGTGATCGTTGCCCGGGTTTGATGCGGAAAGACGAAGGATTTCCGGATAGGTATCCACAGCTTCAAGAATTGCCGCAAGGAATAAAAGGAACTGAGGATTCTTGTCAGGATTTGAACCCGGCTTTATAAGATTCACACCCTTATCTGTAACAAGTGACCAGTTGTCATGCTTGCCGGAACCGTTAACGCCCTTGAAAGGCTTTTCTGCAAGAAGGCACTTAAGGCCGTGTCTCTTGGCTTCCTTCTTCATGGCATCCATAACAAGCTGGTTATGGTCGGTAGCCACGTTGGCAGATTCGTAAATCGGCGCAAGCTCGTGCTGTGCCGGTGCTACTTCGTTGTGCTGGGTCTTGGCATAGATACCAAGTTTCCAGAGAGCCCTGTTAAGATCCTGCATGTAAACGGCAATTCTCTCTTTGAGGGTTCCGAAATAGTGGTCGTCAAGCTCCTGACCCTTTGGAGCGGGAGCACCAAAAAGAGTGCGTCCTGTCATAATAAGATCTTCACGGCGCTTGTAATTTTTTCTGTCTACAATGAAATATTCCTGCTCTACTCCGACAGATACGTCAACATGCTTTGTTTCCGTGTCACCGAAGAGTCTCAGGATTCTTAATGCCTGATTGGAAACAGCCTGCATGGAACGAAGAAGCGGAGTCTTTTTATCAAGAGCCTCGCCCTTGTAGGATACGAAGGCTGTAGGAATGCAAAGAGTAAGGCCCGCAGCATTTTCTCTGAGGAATGCAGGGGAAGTGCAGTCCCAGGCGGTGTAGCCTCTGGCTTCGAAAGTCTCGCGGAGACCGCCGTTAGGGAAGGATGATGCATCCGGCTCGCCTTTTATGAGTTCCTTGCCGGAGAACTCCATAAGAACCTTACCGTCTTCTGCCGGCTCAATAAATGAATCATGTTTTTCGGCTGTGATTCCGGTCATGGGCTGGAACCAGTGAGTGTAATGGGTAGCTCCCTTTTCCACTGCCCAGTCCTTCATGGCATCTGCCACGATATTGGCAATCTCGATTGTGAGTTCGCCTCTGTTGTCCATGATTTCCTTGAGTTTCATGTAGGTGTCTCTCGGAAGACGTTCCTTCATCACAGAGTCGTTGAATACATACATTCCAAAAATATCGGTTAACTTTTCAGACACTGTTTTCTCTCCTTTGTCCGTATAAATAAACTCTCTCTTTGTATCTATTAACAAGTGCTGTGCACTGTATTAATC
>CACYBJ010000119.1 GCA_902772565.1 uncultured Lachnospiraceae bacterium
AATTACTGCATGAAGTGCGGCAAATTCTATGACGTAAACTTTATCGTTGAATCTGCCGGCATTCCCACCTGCTCCTGCGGCGGCACGGTTAAGCCCGACGTGGTTCTTTATGAAGAAGGTCTTGACGGAAACATTATGAATAAGGCGGCAGATGCCATAGCCCGGGCAGATATGCTCATAGTGGGCGGCACCAGCCTTACGGTTTATCCTGCAGCCGGTTTCCTTGATTATTACAGGGGAAACAAGCTGGTTCTTATTAACAGAGACGCCACTCCAATGGACGGCAGAGCCAACCTTATCATTCACGAAAAAATCGGCGGAGTACTTACGGAAGCTGTGGGCTAAAGTCTCTTTCAGTTGATAATTCTTAAAATTTCTAAACATAATCTTAAACAAATCTTAACTTTAGCTATCTTGAAAGATGGTGGCGGTCAAACTATAATCATTACGAATCAATGTATAAACGCAGGCCGCTGCTTAGGGGGCGGTCTGTAGTATAAAAAAGGGAAATGGTTATGGATAAAGAAAAGAAATCAGTTAAGAAGCTGGTCATCGTTATCGTTGCACTGGTGCTTGCGTTTGCTCTTGAGGGCGGCGTTGTATGGACTGTTGCCACAAAGACTGCCAAGGCAGGAATGGCAACGGAGAAGGATGCCGAAAAGGACAAAAAGGACAAGTCCGACAAAGAAAAGGACGAAGATAAAGACGACGAAGACGACGAAGACGCAGATGACGAAGATGATGATGAAGAAGAGGAAGAAGAGGAAGAAGGCGAAGAAGGCTCAATTCTTGATTTCTTCAGCGGATTCTTCGGAAACCGCGATGTTGCTCAGGAAGATGATGTAACGATCGCCGGCGTTTATGTTATCAGATCTACAAAGGATATTTCCGATGCCTACATAAGCGGCGACGATTCCGCTCTTGATGACAAGCAGAAGGAAACTCTTCAGATGGCATCCGACGTCCTTGATGAGATCATCACCGATGACATGACAAACTACGAAAAGGAACTTGCGGTTTACGAGTGGATCAGAGACAACATCAAGCATGATGACAGCGTAACCGTTGCCATCCGCGGTCTCAGCAATGCCGATAACCCATACGGTGTTCTTAAGTACAGAAAGGCCGTTTGCGTAGGCTATGCAACCACCTTCAGACTCCTTACCAACATGCTGGGATTTGATTGTATGGTGTGCCACAGTTCCGACAGAGTTCACTCCTGGGGACTTATCAAACTTGACGACGGCAACTGGTATCACTGCGATGCCTACTCCGACGCCGAGACTGACTCTCTTTCCAACTTCAACCAGAACGATTATGTAAGATCCGGTTGGGACTGGAACAAGGATTTCTTCCCTGAAGGCACAGGAACCGAGTACTGCTATGCAGTCATGGGCGCCGTAGACTTTACGGACTACAGGGATATTGCTACCCGCATGCATGATCTTATTCAGACCGGAGCATCCGGACATTTTGCAATCAAGTTTACGGAAGATCAGTGGGATGAGGATGTTTACGAGATTCTTTCCTGCATGGCAGATCGTGCCGACAGCTATGTGTACTCAAACAACGATAATGCCTATGCTTCATGGGATACGATAGAAGCCGAAGAAGGTGCTTACTTCACCTATGACTTCACTGTTTACGAGTATGAAGAAAGCGAAGAAGAAGAGTGGGAAGAGGAAGAGTACACACCTACCGAAGCCGAGATTAAGGCTCAGGAAATCATAGGAGACGTATTCTCTGACATGGAACTTTCCGAAGACTACAGCTATGAATATGAAGGTGCGGTTGGCTAAACTGCGCCGAAGAAAAGTATAGAAAGGGAATTCGGCTGCCATCAGCCGGAATGGGTTGAAAAATGATTAAGAAGACTTTAAGACTTGTAACTATCGTGCTTGCATCTGCCGTACTTGCGGCAGCGGTTACATCCTGCGGTGCCTCCTCAAAGGACAGCAAGAAAAAGACCGAGTCCGAAAGTAAGGAAAAGGACGATAAGGAAGATAAGGAAAAAGACGA
>CACYBJ010000120.1 GCA_902772565.1 uncultured Lachnospiraceae bacterium
TAATACAGAAATGCTATGGCAGTTACCATGGCAAACTGATTAAGATCAATTCCGAGGCTGTCGGCTCTTTCGGAAACCAGATCCGTAAGTGCGGCAAGAAGGCCGTCTTCTATGTTGATACCGTTAAATCTGATCCTCTCATTGAATACATGCAGATATGGGGAAGTAAAAAGCCCCGTATTAAGTCCGGCTTCGCAAAGGCCCGAGGCAATCATGCTGCAGGTGGAGCCTTTTCCGTTGGTTCCCGCCACATGGATAACATTTAGTTCTTCCTGAGGATTTTCAAAGGTTTCAAGAAGGCGAAGCAGTTCATCGTTACCTGTGCCTTTAGAGAAAAAAGAACGGGATGTAAGACGTTCTACGGCATTTGTATAGTTGTCCGCGGACACGCGTACGTCAAGACTGTTATTTATGCCTTTCCTGAATGCATCCGTCATATAAAGAGTACCTGAAAACAAAGTAAACTCAGGCTTTTTTGCGGCTATCAGTTCTGCAGCCACAGATGCATGGTAGGCAGCTGTAACAGGTTTGTTGTAGCCCTCAAGGAAACCAGCCAGTTCCCGGGTTTTAAGTGCCCGGGATATGCCGTTATCTACCGCAATATACTCCGAAACAAAGGGGTCAAGGGCGTCATATACGGCTTTGTAGTCCTTATCTGCCATTATTCCCGTAACCAGCGTAATGCCGGATATATTAAGGGATTTGAGGGTTTCCGCAAGGCGCAGGGCGCAGTCCGGATTGTGACCTCCGTCGATAAATACGTTGGGCGACTTGCAGATGCACTCAAAACGTGCCGAAAGGCTGAAATCTGCCAGACCCTTTATAATGCTTCCTACGGAAACCGATATATCCGTAACTTCCGTAAGCTTCCTGACGGCAGCTATGGCTGTTATGGCATTCTTTACCTGATAAAGTGCGGGAGTATTAAGATGTATATCCATCCCATCATAATTAAAATCTATATGACTCACATCACTTTCGGTAATGTTTGCTTTTTCAAGTTCGGCTGATAAAGCATCTGCCATAATAACAGGCTCTAAAGGCCCTGCAATGGCAAGCTTTTCGGCTTTGATTTCTTCTATGGTATTTCCCAGAAATGATGAATGATCGATGCTCACATTGGTAAGCACCGTAAGCACCGATGAGTCAAACACATTGGTGGCATCCTTACCGCCTCCCATGCCTGCCTCATAAATGCAGATGTCGGGCATACGATCGCAAAAATACAGTATGGATACGACTGTAACAAGTTCGAAATGGGTAAGAAAAAGATTATGTTCTTTTACAAGGGCAAATGCCTTTTCGGTATAGTAAGCAAAATCTTTTTCTGATATCTCCTCTCCGTCCAAATGGATATACTCGGTCAGTTCGGAAATATAAGGTGAATTAAACATGCCGACTGAGTAGCCCCCACGGGACAGAATGCGCATCAGCATGTTGGAAACGGAACCTTTTCCGTTAGTTCCCACAACGTGAATAATCCTCAGATTATTCTGAGGATTACCGCATACTTCAAGTAATGCCCGAATCCTGTCAAGACCGGGCATACTGATATTTACATTATTATCAAGCAAAGCTTGTTTTGCATCTTCATAGTTCCACATTATTTTTCAATAATTTCCTTTAATCTTGGGAAAAAGAATTTGTCTAAAGCCAGAAGGATTACAATCTGAAGCGGGATCATGATTCCTATCTGTACGGCTCGTGATGCAAGAACTTTAAAATACTGGTCTTTTCCGTAATACATTACTGCCAGAACAAATGACTTAATGAGAAGGCAGCTGATGAGCTGGTCAAAAAGCACTGCTATGACATACTTGGTAACGGTTCTCTTTTTGTAAACCAGCAGACTTACCACAACAGCCGATAAAACAAGGCATAATGTAATAAAGGGATTAGGTGCGTAACCTGCAATAAAAGAGCCTATAACATCCGAAAGCGCAACCACAACCACGGTATTAAGCAAGCCAAGCATGACTGCCGAAGTATAAAGGATGACAAATGTAAAGGAGAATCTGAGGATGTTGCCGATAGGAATGGCCACCCATCTCTCCAAAATCACATAAACAGCAATCAGAACACCCATGATACAGATGGTTCTGATTCTTTCTGATGCGGAAATACTGCCTGAAAAAACACCAAAAAAGGACTCACGTGAATTAACAGTGAGTCCTTTGTTGCTAACATTATTACTCATGGAATCACCTCATAGAAATAGATTTTGCAACTACAAGGGGATTGCCTTTGTAGCAGCGGGATGCGAAACATAAACCGCAAGAATTCTCTTTTCGTTCGTGGGCAACTCCCCGTCCTCACGACACTTCACGCTTATGCTTCTACTCTGTACATAATAATAAATATTAAGTTTTAATTACTTTCTGATACCAAGCTTTTCGATAAGCTGACGATATTCGTTGATATCCTGCTTAGCGATATAGTCAAGGAGACCTCTTCTCTTACCAACCATCATAAGAAGACCTCTTCTTGAATGATGATCGTTGTTGTTCTTCTTAAGGTGCTCTGTAAGGTCCTTAATTCTGTAAGTAAGAAGTGCAACCTGAACTGCTGCAGAACCTGTGTCTTCAGGTGTCTTGCCATACTCAGCGATGATCTGAGATTTGATTTCTTTTGTAATCATTTTTGATTCCTCCGTTATTTTAAATAAACCGGCTTCCAGGCAGGGGTTGGAGTGTTATCCCGCAACCGAGAAACGGCAACATAGGTAATGTACCATTAAATCGAACAAATGTAAAGTAAAAAATCACATTTTTGTGTTTTTATCGGATTCAATCTGAGCCTTAAGTTCCGAAACGTCCTTAAACTTTTTTTCATCTCTTACAAACTTCTTAAAGGACACAGAAAGTTCCTTACCGTAAAGGTCTCCGTCAAAGTCAAACAAAAAGGTTTCGGTGATCACTCTTCCGTCGGAATCCACGGTGGGCTTAACACCGATATTGCTGATGCTGCGGTAAACCCTGCCTTCATAAACCGTTTCGGAAAGATAGACACCGAATCTCGGAAGTGCTTTATCTGCTTCCGGATAAATATTGGCTGTGGGAAAACCAAGGCTTCTGCCCAGTTTGTTCCCTTCACATACAGTTCCGGAAAATGTGTAGTCCCTTCCCAGCATAAAGGAAACATCTTCCATTTCACCGTTTTTAAGAGCATTTTTTATTCTGGAACTGGATATTGCATCATCCTTATAGGTCATACGCGGAACCACAATGAGGCTGATGCCCGCTTCCCCGCATTTTTTCTCAAGAAAGGCTGTATCTCCGAGCCTGCCCCGTCCGAAGCGAAAATCATCGCCTACAACAAGCAGACGGGCGTGCCATTTGCCTAAAATGTATTCGTTAAAGAAGTCCTCGGCTGATGTATCCCTCAGTGCCTCGTTAAATTCCATCTCGCAGTAGAGGTCAAGGCCGGCATCTTCAAGAATCCTTGTCTTTTCCTCTTCGCCTATCAA
>CACYBJ010000121.1 GCA_902772565.1 uncultured Lachnospiraceae bacterium
CTTCATCTTGAATCCGACGGAAAAGATTCCACAGCGGAAGTTGCGGACAATCAGATAGTGATCACTCCTTCCAAGGAAGGCAGCGTGTTCTACAGTGTTCAGCTTAAGCAGGAAGGCATTCCGCTCTTTACGGGGGCTGAATACGAAGTTAAATTCGAAGCCTGCGCTACAGAGGACAGAACCATCATTCTGGATGTGGAAGGTCCCGATAACGGCTGGATAAGATATTACGAAGACACACCTTACGATATTACAACAGAAATGAAGGAATACTCCTTCACCTTCACCATGGAAGAAGACAGCGATATGAATTCTTCGCTGGAATTTAACCTTGGAGCACAGGGTTCTGTTGCACCCGTAACCATCAGAAACGTTTCCTTAAAGCAGGTTGGCGGCGAGGCAACGGGCGGAAGCGGTAAGAAAGTAAGAGCCAACGGCAATTATATTTACAACGGTGCCTTCCAGGAAGGCGACAAGAGACTGGGCTTCTGGGATATTCCGGAAACCGCGGCCGGAAGTATTTATGTAACCAACGTAAACAACGACAGACGTCTTGTTATTACGGCAGATGACTCCGTAAGCGAAGCATCTCCCATAACCATCAGTCAGAGCGAGCTTCCTATGGTAGACGGCAAGTATGCATTAAGCTTTAATGCCGGATGCGAAGAAGGCAGCGGAACAGTTAAGATGACAGTAGGTAAGGAATCCTTTACCGACAGTGTTGACTCCGATAAGGACAAGGTATACGAGCACAAGTTTGCATATGCCGCAGGTGACGGAGACACAGTTACCATCAGTATCACAGCACCGGGAACTTATTATATTGATAATGTATTCCTGGGTGAGGACGCACTTGTTAAGAACGGTTCCTTTAATGCGGGAATGGCAGGTTTCACGCAGTATACATACGATTCTGCCAAGTCAGAGTATACTGTGGACAGCCTTTCCGAAGATAACGCTTTTGCAGTAACTATATACGATACAGGAACAGAAGACTGGCATGTACAGCTTTTCCAGGACGGTGTAAACCTCGAACAGGGAAAGACTTACAGACTGACATTTGACGCCAAGTCCACAATGGACAGAGGCATTAAGTGTGCGCTTCAGCACAACGGTTCACAGGATGATGTGTGGGATGCTTACCATACGCCTATAAGCGCCGAACTCACTTCCGAGTATCAGACATTTACAACTGAATTTACGATGGAAGCAGCCACAGATCCGGTAGCAAGACTTGACTTTTCACTCGGAAAGATTAAGACACAGATCACCGAAAACCACAGCATCTTTATTGACAATATTGTGCTGGAAGAAATCTAAGACACATTTCATAACCTTCTTATAAAACTTGAAAAACACGACCTCTCACCCCGGGGTCGTGTTTTTTAGCCTGTAGGCAGATGCCTAAGACATTCCGCGGATTGTATTTGCCATGCGTACCCTGTATAATATAATCAAACACTTTGATGACGTTGCAGGCGCGTTATCATAGGGGGAATATGCCTGAGGTTGGGTAAAACGTGAAAAAGAAAAATGAAAAAACATCCATGCTGAGACTTAACATGCTTGGATTCGGAAGCCGCGTACTGGTTGCCTTTCTTTTGGTAGTAACGGTATTTGCGTGTTTTGTGATCAAACTGATTATGGAGGACGGCATCGGTGACGTAATAAAACACCGTTGGGCGCCGCTTCTCCTTATAGGTGTGGGTCTTGCCATAGTTTTCTGGTACGGCATTATCACCGTCTATGTAACATCCGCACAGCTGGGTGTTAAAATGCGGCTGATAGGTATCATCTGCGGTCTCATTCCTGTTGTTCATCTTGTGGTACTGATCAAAATAATCGGCATATGCCTGAGAGAAGAGAGTTTTGAAAAGAGCAAGATCCTTAAGGACAGAGAAAGGGCATCGGAGCAGGTCTGCAAGACAAAGTACCCTATACTCATGGTTCACGGTGTTTTCTTCCGTGATTTTGCCCATTTTAATTACTGGGGACGCATTCCTGCGGAGCTGGAGAAAAACGGTGCCACAGTCTTTTACGGAAATCATCAGTCGGCGGCATCGGTAGATGAATGCGCCGAAGAACTGACAAGGCGGATTGAGGAAATCGTAAAAGAAACCGGCTGCGAAAAGGTTAACATTATTGCTCATTCGAAGGGGGGCCTTGACAGCAAGGTGGCTGTTACCAAATACGGTGCGGCTCCTTACGTTGCTTCCATTACAACAATCAATACGCCCCATAAGGGCTGCGAGTTTGCCGAGTATCTTCTCGGC
>CACYBJ010000122.1 GCA_902772565.1 uncultured Lachnospiraceae bacterium
GGCGAAGAAACTCTTCCCGGAACAGGCCAAGTGCATATCCATGGCCCTTACGCCCATGGTTCTTACGGGTCGACTTTTAAAGAAAGAGCACCCGGGATGTAAAGTGGCCTTCATCGGCCCCTGCTCCGCAAAGAAACTGGAAGCCATGAGAAGGTCGGTACGAAGCGATATCGATTTTGTATTAACCTTTGAAGAAGTAATGGGTATGTTTGAAGCCAAGGAAATTGACTTTGCTGAACTTCCGGAAACTCACTCCATGCACGGCGCATCTGCCGACGGAAGAGGATTTGCGGTTGGCGGCGGCGTAGCCCATGCGGTGGTCGAGTATATTAAAGAAAACTATCCTGACATGGATATTAAAACAGAAAGAGCGGACGGTCTTGACAACTGTCGCAAACTTCTGATGATGGCCAAAGCCGGCAAGTACAACGGCTACCTTCTTGAAGGTATGGCTTGCCCCGGCGGATGCATAGCAGGCCCCGGAACGGTACAGCCCATTGCCCAGACTGCGAAGGCCATTGCTTCACATCAGGGCAAATCCACGATGCAGCGTGCATCCACCAGCAGTTATGCTTACATTCTTGACAAGCTGGAAGAGAAGGATATGAAGGCGCCGGAATAGAATACGGAAGATCGGAACCTGTGTATCAACGCTTTGATACGGAATATAATAATAAAAGAGCTCCCGCTATTGCAGGAGCTCTTGTTGTTGTTTTAAGGAATCACATTCCCATAGGATTCATGCCTGATGCATCGAATCCGTATTCGTGAGTTGCAAGGTAACGGTTGATCTCCTCAATAAGGTCATCGGGATCGAGTCCGTGAACGATAGCAGCCTCCTCAATTGTTTCTCCCTGTGATGCCGGGCATCCCACACAGAACATTCCGATGTTCATGAATACGGGAGCAACGGTCGGATCCAGGGCGAGAAGATCGCCGATTTTCATATCTTTTGAAACCTGTACAGGTGTTTCATCTGCCATAATATACCTCCGTGCAAATTCGGTTAACTGACACTCTTATTGATACATTGGTCAGGACCACCCTGACTTTATAAAAGTATACTCACCACATCCACTGCGGTCAAGGGGCTGAAAATAAAATATGTCCCGATAAATATGTAGATTGGGTGAACAACATCCGTGGTAAGTATGCACTAAAACGGCGGGGTAAGATTCTCCGGCAGATGCATGGCTCTGTTCAATTTGTACATTGCAGTGGGCTTGTTTGGTGAAAAATGACGGAGCAGGGGTGTGCGCTCGAAATATAATGGCAAAAGGATTATTTAATCCGTCAATGGATTATTAAGGAGTGCGCGGATAGAATATAGTAAAACCTGACCGGTTATCGTAGTCATCACGGAACTTTCCTAAATAAAACACACATAACCCAATTAACGAAAGTTGAATGCATCTCCGGTCGGTTGAAGCAGGCGGAATAATAACCGTGTCCGCATCCAAAAGTACACACCGCTTGTTTCAACGTAAACGCCTCAGATATTGTTTCAGACGTAAAAGCCTAAAGCGATATCCGGGGCGTTTTTCCTGTTCGCCCTTTATCGAAACCGAAGGATGTGATAATATAGACAGTAGATTATGAATAAAAGCCCGCCGGGCATTAGCATATTATTACAGGAGGGGTATTATGCACATTACTCTTACAGGAAATCTTGGCAGCGGCAAGTCCACCATCTGCAAGATCCTTCGCGAAAAATACGGTTTCGAAATCTATTCCACAGGTACGGTTCAGCGTCAGCTGGCAGCGGAGATGGGCCTTTCGGTATTGGAAATGAACAAGCTCATGTGCTCCGATCATAAGTACGATCATCTTATCGATGACACCACCGCGAGAATCGCAAGGGAGAATGCCGACAAGAATCTGGTATTCGATTCCAGACTGGCATGGCACTTTGTGGAAAAAAGCTACAGGGTATTCCTTTCCGTAAGTCTTGAGGAAGCATCCAGGAGAGTATATAACGATTCTACCCGCGGTGCCGTTGAAACCTACAAGTCCCAGGACGAGTGCAGGGATCAGCTTCGGGAGCGCGCAGCCAACGAAAAGATGAGGTATGCCGATATCTACGGCCTTAACTATTACGACTTTTCCAACTACGATCTTGTGCTGGACTCATCCCATGCCACACCGGAAGTGCTGGCCCAGACCATAGTAACACTTGCTATGGATGACAGAAAAAAGCCTCAGGAAGGCCAGATGATACTGTTTTCCCCCGAAAGACTCGGAAACGGCAACAATGCCGAAGTATCCCACAGCGGCTTCTATCCCGACAGTGTGATTTCCATTAAGGAAGAGGGCGATGACTTTGCTCCTGCATCTGCCGAGGATAAAAAGACCGTGGCATATGCAGGCGAAAACGGATACCAGTTCGTTAAATGTGTTATTTCATAGATTTTCGCCGTCTATTTGCACAAAAATTGATCCAAATAATATACAAAATGACCGTGGTTTTAAAACCGCGGTCATTTTTCGTTGAGTATTTTGTACAGAAAAAGCCTGAAAAATCGTGAAATGCAACGATTACAAGCGCGTGTTCATTTGTTAATCTATCAGCAGATGACCTTTTAGTGTTGCGGCAGCTCTTTACTTTTGAACAACCATCGGTAAGCCCGATATCCTTTTTTCCTTTATCATCCCTTCGGTACGGAAACGTACTGTCCATCGCACGCAACATTAAGAAAAGAGCCGCAGGAGTCGCGGCTCTTTTTACATTCTGCTGTATTTTTCCTCCAGATCTTCCATAACGGTATTAACCGTATCCATAACGGAAGTGGCAAATCTGTAACTCTTGCCTTTGGTTTTCATATATTCAACGGCTTTAAGGAAAGTCAGCTCGTCAAACCTTGTAAGAAACTTGGAATTGATGTTCTGGACCACCACCTCAAGAGGCAGGTCGCCGTTTCCGCAGCCGTAGGTAAAAGCTTCGTCGAAGGCTCTGACAACCACATCTTCCTGAAGTTTATAGTCCGGAATGATGTCCATTATGCTAAAGGCGTAAAGGTAAATCCTGAGCCAGCAGTCGCCTGCCTGAGTCCACTCGTAGGGAGAGGCATATATCCTTTCCATAGCCTTAAGTTCCTTTGCCCAGCCTCTTGATGCATAGCTGGCATTTACGATGCTTTCTATCTGCCTGCCGTTAAGCATCAGGTCATAGAGCTTATTCATCTTTTGAA
>CACYBJ010000123.1 GCA_902772565.1 uncultured Lachnospiraceae bacterium
AGCCCCGCAATTTCCATACTGCCTTCCGCAGCTATAACAAGGTGTGCACTCATCCGCAAACACCCGCTCCGATTATCTATATTATCATAGATAAAATACCTACGACAAGACAAAGAAAATGCTCTCCGCAGGCTTGCGAAGAGCATCTCGTAAATGGAAGGGTATATGAAACAAATAATTGTCTGTGCGTCCGTTATTTAGTTTAAAACCTAATGAGGCAGATACTTATAATTGCTTGGTTTGAAAAACCAATAATCATAATTGCATCTAGCTGTTTAACTTGAATACAAATACTGTAGAGCAGGAAACCTCCTCTTCGCATCCGCCGAAGGATGTGAATTCACCGGAGTAATCTTTTACGGTATTGATTCTTTCGCCGTACTTGCCGAGGTTGCCTGTTACGGCATCTGCCAGAGCCATAATACTTTCTTTGTCAAACTTGGAAACGCCGTCGTTAAGGCTGATGGTTCCCTCGTACAGTTTTTCCATTCCGTCGCAGAGAGCCTTGGTTCCGTCCGTAAGCTGTCCTGCGCCGGTTGACAGTTTGAAAGCTCCGTTATAAATATCGGCAGATGCAGCGCTAAGTGCAGCCGCGCCGGTTGAAAGCTTATCCGCTCCCGCAAGGAGTTCCTTTGCGCCTGTATCAAGAGCGCCCACGCCCTCAGAAAGTGCAGGAACATTTCCGTTAAGTTCCGTAAGTCCGTCTTTAAGCTGTGCTGCTCCTGCTGATGCAGCGCTTACGCCGTCTGTATATGCTGCAATTCCGCTCTGAAGAGATGCAGCGCCGCCTGAAAGCTTGTCGATTCCGGCAAGAAGTGTTGCCATAGAGGAAGATACGGAACCAACTATCTGATTAATTCCGCCGTCGATCTGTGCGTAGCTGTCATTAAGAGCATTTGCTCCGGCAGATGCACTGTAAACTCCGCCGTATACTACTTCATAGGCGGCAACTATGCCTTTTATTTCTTCCGCATGAGTAAGGTTTGCAATGTAGTTTTTGGTAACTGCTGCCGCTGCCTCATCTCCGGAGTTAAGTGCTGTCTGATAGCTTACAAGAGCGGTATACTCCTCCGCTGTCATGGAAGCATCTGCGCCTGCGGAATGCTTAAGAAGTGCCGGAAGCAGGTTGGCATCGTAGGAAGCGACTCCCGCTTCTATGCTCTGATAATACTTTGTAAGGTCAGTTATAGATGCACCGAGGGCTGCCGCTGTGGCATCATCCGCACCGTTTGGTTTTGTAACGGCATTTCCTGAGGCGTCGGCTGCACCTGTGTAATATCCGCCGGCGACGATCTGATTAAGACCTGCGGTAAGCTTAGCAAGACCGGATTTAAAATCGGCAGATCCGGACAGTAAAGCTGACATCTGAGCCTGAGCCTCTTTACTTGATGCGGCGGCGACTCCTGCCTTAAGCTGACCCAGTCCCTGTACCAGCTGAGCGGCACCGCTGTTTAATGCTTCGTTATTTGCAGTTATGGTATCAAGGCCCGTTGCAAGGGCTGTGGCACCATCAAGAAGAGCGGATACTCCTTCGGTAAGTGCCGGAACTTTTCCTGCAAGAGTCGCAATGCCTGCTGTAAGTTTGGCGGCTCCGTCATCAAGAGCCTTTGTTCCTGCCGCAAACTCATCCATTTTTTCTTTGTAGGTTTCGGTTCCTTCGGAAAGTTTGTCAGCACCGTCCGTAAGTTCGTTCACACCTGACAAAAGTGCACCGGCACCGTCGTTAAGAGCTCCCGCTCCGTCCTTAAGTTCTCCTGTTCCGCCGTAAAGCTGATCGAGAGCATCTGTAAGTTTATCAACATTTCCTGAAAGGTCCTCGGTGTCTATCTCGCTGATTCCCAGCTTATCCAGTGCGGTCTCTGCTGCTACCGTAAGGGACAGCGGCTCCGAGAAGTTCTCCACATCACACTCGATAACCGTTTCTTCCGGAAGGGAGAAGTCGGCATCTGCCGCGTCATCCACTTCGGAAAGATCGATTTCGTCAAGACCAAGGCTTTCGGTCATGCCCGGAAATCCCATGCCCATAACCACTGTTCTGTCACCGTCGTTAAAGGATGTGCCGCCCTCAACTTCGATATTTACGGCTTCCTTATTGCTAAGAATAACTCCTGTCATCATTACGAAGGGCTGGTAAACCGTGAAGTTTCCGTACTCGGAATCCTGCTCCTTTCCGGTGTTGTTTATATACTTATAGGTAACCGTCAGATGTCCGCTCTTACCCTCAAGTTCCGAAACGGAAACATCCTTGCCGTCAAGGTTGTAGCTTACTTCCACATCCACCGGAAGTTCCTTGTCGGTGGTGCCTCTGTAGTAGACATCTCCGCCGGAAGTTGTCCATGTTATGCTTCCGTCTTCGCTCTTTTCGTACTTGGCATCTCCTTTCGTTACTTCGATGTCGTCAAGTTCGGAAACGTCGGTTAAGGCATCTGCCCCGTCAGGATTCTTAAGCCACTCGCTTACGATTTTCTTTTCCGTGCCGTCGCCGTTCTTTATAACGTAAACCGTTTCGGTTTTGCCTGCGGTGTCGCTGTGAAGGGAATCTGCCATTTCGGCAAGGACCTCATCCTCCTTAGTTTCTTCTGCGGCAGATGCAGGAGCAACCACATTGGGGCTCTTAACATTTCCGCAGCCTGCGCACATGCATGCGATCATTGACATTATCACGATGCATGCAGTTCCTTTTACTAAATTCTTTTTAATCATATTGTTCACCTAACCTTCCGAATCATACATTTTCATCAACGGGTTCTCCGTAATGTCTTACTCTCTTTTTGCATCCTGCCATTCCCCGGGTGGTTCTTATGATCAAAGGATCGAATATCATAAGAAGGGACGGAAGAAGCAGTATAACGATTACCATACTGAGCAATGCGCCTCTGGCAAGAAGCATGCAGATGCTTCCGATGAGGTCGATATTGGAATAAACCGCAACTCCTATGGTGGCGGCGAAGAATCCCAGTGCCGAAGAAACAATTGAATTTACAGATGTATCAACGGCAATACGGACTGCCTCGTTTCTGGATTTTCCGGCTATTCTTTCTGTCTTATATCTGTTGGTAAGAAGTATGGCATAATCCACAGTGGCTCCCAGCTGAATGGTTCCCACACAGACTGATGCGATGAAAGGCAGCGTGGTTCCCATGTAATAGGCCATGCCCATGTTTATGTAGATTGCAAGTTCAATCACCAAAACCAGAATTACCGGAATCGATACTGACTTCAGTACCAAAAGTATAAGTATGAAAATGGCTCCTATGGATACGGCGCTTACTACCTTAAAGTCACGGTCCGTGATTTTAATCAGATCCTTTGTGGCCGGTCCTTCACCGATGAGCATGCCTGTGTTGTCATAGCTCTTTACTATTTTGCTGATGCTGTCGCACTGCTGTCCAAGTTCGTCCGTTGCAACCTGGTACTTAGAAGAAACAAGAAGCAGTTTCCATTTATCGCTCTTAAGAGAGGATGTGAGTTCCTCCGGAATAAACTCTTCCGGCACATTGGCGCCGATTATGGAATCCATGCCAAGAGCAAACTGTACGCCTTCCACTTCGTTTATTTTATCTATCATTTCCTTGGTGTCTTTGGAAGACATGTCGGATCTTATCAGTATCATGGAAACGGAACTCATGTCATAGTTCTTTTCCAACTCTTTATTGGCCTGAACCGATTCCAGTGAATCCGGCAGAGACGAATCAAGTTTGTAGTAAACATTCATCTTTTTGTAACCGATAATTGCCGGTATCCATAAAAGAAGAAGTACCACTGCTATTACCGGATAGAACTTTGTTATAAAAGATGAAATCCTTGCGGTAGGAATGTGTATAACCCTGTGCTGCGTTTTCTTAATCAATCCGTCGAATACAAGTATCATGGACGGAAGTATGGTTACGCATCCCACAACTCCCATTACCACGCCTTTAGCCATTACGATACCCATATCAAGTCCCAGGGTAAATGTCATAAAGCACATTGCAAGGAAGCCTGCTATTGTTGTAAGGGACGAACCCGTAACCGATGTAATGGTGGCGGCGATGGCATTTGCCATAGCTTCTTTTTTGTTATCGTAATGCTCGCACTGCTCTTTGTAGCTATGGTACAAAAAGATGGAGTAATCCATGGTGACGCCCAGCTGGAGTATTGCAACCAACGCCATGGTAATAAAGGAAATCTCACCTTTAATAAAGTTGGTGCCAAGGTTGTAAATAATAGTCATTCCAATCTGGATAAGGAAAAGAATCGGAACGATGTAGGAATCCATGGCAAGCATTAAAACTATGAGAGCCAGGGCAACAGCTATAACCGTATAGATCGGAGTCTGTTCCTGAACCAGAACCTTTGTATCTTCTACAACGGCTGCCATGCTTGAAAGGAGGCACTGTCCGTCTGCCACATCTCTTATGTCTTCGATGGCCTTCATGGTCTCATCGGAAGATGTGGTGTCATCAAAGAAGATGAACATCACGGAGCCCTTACCGTCCTTGGCGTTAATGATCTCCCTTACGGACTCGGGAAGCATCTCCTTAGGAATACTGCCTTCAGTCATTTCATCGAAGCAGATAACCTCCGCCACGTGATCCACCTTCTCCACCTTTTTTGCTATCTTTATGGTGTCGGCGGTTGAAAGGTCTTTGCATAGGAATATTCCGTAGGCGCCTTTCCCAAAGTCATCCATCAGAACATCCTGTCCCTTCATGGTTTCAATATCCTTTGGCAGATAATAAAGAATATCGTAGTTGATTCTTGTTGCTAAAAACCCGAATGCCGACGGTATAAGAAGCAACACCGAAATAATAAGTATTGCGATTCGGTATTTTACTATCTTCTGTCCGAACTTAAGCATCTTCCATCCTTCTTTCATACATTTTCGACCGTTGGTCACTTTTTTATTTGACCGCATTGTA
>CACYBJ010000124.1 GCA_902772565.1 uncultured Lachnospiraceae bacterium
GCAGCGAAGGCTCGAAGGAAGCAACATTAGGTAATCAGCAGAAAGCATAAGCTTTCCGGAAAGGAGGTACACATGGACAAGGATCTTGTTTCAAAAGCATTTGTCGCAAGCCCGCACGGCGTAATCGGCATGATGCCTGAATTCATGACGCCCGAAGAGATGAAAGAACATCTCTACCAGGTTATAAGGAAATATCATCCCTCCGCAGATGTATCCCGAGTAGAGGAGGCATATGCCTATGCATCAAGGCTTCACGGAGACCAGAAGAGAAAGTCCGGCGAGCCTTACATAAATCATCCTCTCAACGTAGCCATTATCCTGGCGGAACTTGAGATGGACAAGGAAACCATTATCGCAGCACTTCTTCATGATGTGCTTGAGGACACCGAAGCCACCGACGAAGAAGTAAGCGGCATGTTCGGCGAGGAAGTATTCCTTCTCGTTGACGGTGTTACAAAACTTTCAAAACTGAATTACAGCAAAGACAAGGTGGAACTCCAGGCGGATAACCTCCGTAAGATGTTCCTGGCCATGGCCAAGGACATCCGAGTAATCCTTATAAAACTTGCGGACCGTCTTCATAACATGAGGACCTTAAAGTACCAGAAGCCCGAAAAGCAGGTATCCATCGCAAGGGAAACTCTGGAAATCTACTGTCCTCTTGCAGAGCGTCTCGGTATCATAATGATCAAGACCGAAATGGATGACCTGGCTCTTAAGTACATCCATCCGGACATTTATCATGACATTGCCGAGCAGATAAATGCCACCCGATTCGAGCGTGAAGCTTTCACCGCCAGAATCGTAATGGAAAACAGGAAGAAGCTTTCTACGGAAGGTATTAACGGCGAAGTTAACGGCCGTGCGAAGCATTTCTTCTCCATCTACAGAAAGATGGTTAACCAGAACAAGACTCTGGACCAGATCTACGATCTGTTCGCAGTACGTATCATAGTTGAAACCGTGCCCGAGTGCTATGCCACTCTCGGTATCATCCACGAAATGTATAAGCCGATTCCGGGCCGTTTCAAAGACTATATCGCGATGCCGAAGCAGAACATGTATCAGTCGCTGCATACCACCCTTATCGGTCCCGAAGGAAATCCTTTCGAGATCCAGATACGAACCAGGGACATGCACAGAACGGCTGAATACGGTATCGCAGCCCATTGGAAGTACAAGGAAGCCCAGGACGGAAAGGATTCCGATACAGGTGAAGTTCAGAAGCTGGCATGGCTCAGGGAAATCCTGGAGTGGCAGCGTGACTTCTCCGACAACAGGGAATTCCTAAGCGCCGTAAAGAGCGACCTTGACCTTTTCTCCGATGACATTTACGCTTTCACCCCTACCGGTGATGTTAAGCGTCTGCCGAGAGGCTCCAATATCGTTGATTTTGCATATGCCATCCATTCCGCAGTCGGAAATCACATGGTTGGCGGTAAGGTAAACGGCAAGCTGGTACCTATTGAGTACACCATAAAGAACGGCGACCGTATCGAAATCCTTACTTCCCAGAATGCGAAACCAAGCCGCGACTGGCTCAAGATAGTAAAGAGCACCAAGGCCAAGAACAAGATAAATCAGTGGTTTAAGACGGAACTTAAGGACGATAACGTGGTTCGCGGACGTGAACTTCTTTCAGCCTACGCCAAGAACAAGGGCATCAGCCTTAACGAACTTCTTAAGCCTGCCTATATGGAAGAATGCCAGGCCAGATACGGCTTTAAGGACTGGGATTCGGTGCTTGCGGGCATCGGCCACGGCTCCTTAAAGGAAGGTCAGATCCTCGGAAGACTTGCGGAGTGCAAGAACAAGGAAGAGAAGCGTCAGATGATGACCCCCGAGGCCATACTGGCAACCTATTCCGAGAAGGATCCGGCCAGAAAAGAATCCAAGAATGTGGGTGCCATCATTGTAAACGGAGTGGGCGATGTTGCCGTTCATTTCTCCAAATGCTGCGCACCGGTGCCGGGAGACGAAATCGTAGGTTTCGTTACCAGAGGACGAGGCATTACTATTCACAGAACCGATTGTATCAACATTATCAATCTGCCCGAAATGGACAGAGGCCGACTGGTTGAGGCCGAGTGGAACACAGACACCGCCGAAACCGAGAACATGATCTACAATACGGAAATCAGAATATATGCCACCAACACCACCAAGGTCATTCTTGAGGTAACCAAGATTCTTTCGGAAAGTGCCGAAAACATCAATAACATTACAACAAGGAATGCGAAGAACGGTACATCCACCCTCATTGTTTCCTTCCAGATCAAAGGTCTTAAACAGCTGGAATCCACAATGAGCAAGATGAAGATGATTCCGGGCGTAATCGACCTTGAAAGGACCATGGGTTAATGGAATACTTTTTAAAAATAATCCCCGTGGGGGAGCTTCAGGAGAACTGCTCCATAGTCGGCAATCCAAAAACTATGGAAGCGGTAATAATTGATCCCGGCGCACAGCCTGCCAAGATTAAGAAGGCGGTAAATGACAGCGGATACAAGCCTGTGGCAATACTCATTACCCACGGTCATTTCGATCACATAGGAGCTGCGGCAGATCTTGCCGAGTCCTACGGAATCACTGTATACGCAGGGGAGGATGAAAAGGAACTGCTTGCGGATCCGGATCTTAACTCCAGCGCCAAGTACGGAGAGCCCATCACTCTTACGGATGTTACGTGGCTTGCCGACGAGCAGGTTTTAATGCTGGGCGGCATGATGATAACCGTCCTTAAGACTCCGGGCCACACCATCGGTTCGGTATCCTACGTGTTCCCCGTCTGGCAGATAATGTTTTCCGGAGACCTGCTGTTTCTTGAGGCAGTGGGGCGCACGGATCTTCCCACAGGTGACTGGGACACGCTGATTTCATCGGTGATCGATAAAATCTATGACAATCTGCCGTTGGAAACCATAGTAATACCGGGGCACGGACCGGGAACCAATCTGGAGTACGAAAAGAGGAACAATCCTTACATCGCTCCGGAACTGGCTCACAAAATCCGTGAAATGAAAAGAAACGGAACCTATGTGAAGCCGGAATAGCAGGGAATGCAGACCGGTTTTACGAATAGAAGTTTGAAAGTAAAACTTTCAAACCCTTTGATGACGCAGCAGGCGCGTCATCAGACGGGTACCACGCCTGCGGCATGGTACGAATCATGAAAGAGAAAGGAATAATCATGGTAGAACAGACAATCGAATTCAGATACGATACACAGCTCCTTATTGACGGAGACGACCTCGACGAAGATGAGGTTCATGATTACATACTCGAGCATTTTAAGGGTGACTGCCTTCTTGCGGTAGGCGGAGACGGAGATCCTATCAAGATCCACTTCCATACCAACGAGCCATGGCTTGTTCTCGAATATTGCAGAACTCTCGGCGAAATCTATGATATCGTTGTTGAGGACATGGACAGACAGTCAAGAGGCCTTCACGGCTGATGCATCTGCCCACGGACCCGCGACTTGTCGCAAACTATAAAGTGCCACAGGTATTAAGACTTGATAAGCGTTGTAAACATTAAAATCAAAGGCGTTGACATATCTCCCGCAATACGTCCGCTGGTTCAGTCCTTCTTCGGAAACATTACTTACAACTACGAGTATATTGAGGACGAAGAGGAAGAATCTGCCGGAGAAAGTGCCGAATCCGCCAAGGTATCCGGCAGCGGGGCAGGACGCAGTAAAAAGGCTCCCGCAGAACCTGTTTCTGAGGGAGATTCTCTTGATGTTTACTGCGAATTCGAAAGAGATACGGCATCCTGCAAAATCTTCCTTAACGGCGAACTTAAAGAGGACGGCCGGGAAGAGGACATGCCCATAGCTATTTCCGAGTATCGCTACAAGGCCGGCAGGCTGGTCTACGACCTGCTTAAAAACGTAACAGGCAAGGAACTCCCCTGGGGAATTCTGGTGGGCATCAGACCTACGAAGCATGTTTACGAAGCTCTGGAGCAGGGACGGGACCTGGATTCCATAAGGGATGAGATGTCCGGCAAGTTCTATGTCAGCGATTCAAGGATTGAAACGGCTATCAGAATCGCCAACTGCGAGCGCAAGATCCTTGGCAGCTTCGATTACAAAAAGGGCTACAGCATATACATCGGCATTCCTTTTTGTCCGAGCACCTGTCTTTACTGTTCCTTCGCATCCTATCCGGTGGAGCAGTTCGGACATCTGATGGACGACTATCTTACCAGTCTTGAGCGTGAGCTGGCATATGCCTCCATGTGTATGCCTCTTAAGAATCTCAATACCATTTATGTGGGCGGAGGTACACCGACAGCCCTTTCCGAGGAAGGTCTTGAAAGACTTTTACGCATGATACACAGGTATCTGCCGGTGGAAAAATGTCTGGAATTCTCCGTGGAAGCCGGAAGACCGGACAGCGTAAACGAAGCCAAGCTTAAGCTTCTTAAGGACTACGGAGTTACCCGGATTTCCATTAATCCCCAGACCTTTGTTCAGAGAACTCTGGATCTGATCGGCAGGAAGCATGATGTGGATTCGGTACTGAGAGCCTATGAGGCCGCAAGAAACGCAGGTCATGACAATATAAACATGGATCTTATCGTCGGCCTTACCGGCGAGACCCCGAAGGATGTGGAGGAGACCTTAAAATACGTTGAGAAGCTTTCTCCCGAATCCCTTACGGTACATACTTTGGCCATCAAGCGTGCGGCAAGACTCAAAATAGAAAACGAAACCTACAGGGGCATGGCTGCCACGGGCATTCCGGAAATGATAGAAATGACCATGGAATATGCCAGAGAGCACCGCTACCACCCCTACTATTTATACAGACAGAAAAACATGGCTGAAAACCTTGAGAATACCGGCTACGCAAAGCCGGGCAAGGAAGGCCTTTACAATATCCTGATCATGGAAGAAAAGCAGCCCATAATCGCTCTGGGTGCCGGAGCCACCACCAAGATGGTATACAACAACGGCGACATACTCAGGGTCGAGAACGTCAAGTCCCTGCCGGATTACATCGGCCGCGTTGACGAAATGATAGAAAGAAAGCGAACCATAACAGGATAAGAACGGAGACAGTAATGGATAAAGTACAACCAAGGATTCTCCCCGGATTCATGGAACTCCTTCCGGAGGATCAGATCGCATTCAACAAAATGCGTGACACAATCAGAGAAGTCTATGAAAGCTTCGGCTTTCTTCCTCAGGACACACCGGTAATCGAACTTTCCGACGTGCTTCTTGCCAAGGCAGGCGGCGAAACCGAAAAGCAGATCTACCGTTTCATGAAGGGTGACAACGATCTTTCCCTTCGCTTCGACCTTACGGTACCTCTTGCAAGATATGTGGCACAGCACTTCGGTGAGCTCACATTTCCTTTCAAGCGTTACCAGATCAACAAGGTTTACCGCGGCGAGCGCCCACAGAAGGGACGTTTCAGAGAATTCTATCAGGCCGATATCGACTGCATCGGCGTAGATGAGCTGGACCTTATTTACGACGCAGAGATGCCGGCGGTAATCTACAACGTATTTAAGAAACTGGATTTCGGCGCCTTCACCATCAGAATCAACAACCGTAAGGTGCTTAACGGATTCTTTTCGGAACTGGGCTATTCGGAAAGCATTGCCGACATTCTCCGCATCATCGACAAGATCGAGAAGATCGGCGCCGACAGCGTAAAGGAAGAACTGGCTGAGCTGGGTGTTTCGGCATCTGCCGCGGAAAAAATCCTTTCATTTATCGGAATCACCGGAAGCAACGACGAAAAGATCGCGGCTCTTAAGGCCTGCGGCGTAGAAAACGAACTTTTCCTTGAAGGTGTGGACGAACTTGAAAAAGTAATCGGCTTTATGAGAGATTTCGGTGTAGAGGAAAACTACTTTGCAATCGATCTTTCCATCGCCAGAGGACTTGATTATTACACCGGAACAGTTTACGAGACCATGCTTAACGATCACCCAAGCATGGGAAGCGTGTGCTCCGGAGGACGTTACGATAACCTGACAGAGTACTATACCAACAAGAAACTTCCGGGAATCGGAATTTCCATCGGCCTCACAAGACTTTTCTACCAGCTTAAGGAAGAAGGCCTTATTAAGAGCGGCGAGGCATCTCTCGCAAAGGTGCTCATAGTACCTATGAATCCCGCACACATGTCTTCGGCTCTTAATGCAGCAAGACTTGTAAGGGAAGCAGGCAAATACTGTGAGGTATACTATCAGGACAAGGGCATGAAGCCCAAGATGAAATATGCCAACAAGCTGGGCATCCCCTATGTTGCCATTATCGGTGACGACGAGGCGGCAAGCGGCTCCGTAATGCTTAAGAACATGGAGTCCGGCGAGCAGGAACTTGTTAAGGCAGAAGACCTTGCAGGAAAACTTTTATAAACTTGACATAAAAACCGGCCCCGGGGCGCAGGTTTTACTAAATAATAAAAAGAGGTAGTAATATGGCTGAAAGTATGAGCGGCTTACACAGAAGCTACAGATGCGCTGAAGTAAGCAAGGCAAATATCGGTGAAAAAGTAACTATGATGGGCTGGGTAGCCAAGAGCCGTAACAAGGGCGGAATCGTCTTTACGGATCTTCGTGACCGCAGCGGCATCCTTCAGGTAATATTCGAAGAAAAGGACTGCGGCGCAGAAAACTTTGAAAAAGCTGCATCCCTTAGAAGCGAGTTCACAATTGCAGTAACCGGCGTTATCACGGCACGTTCCGGCGCTGCCAACGAAAACCTGGCTACAGGCGACATCGAACTCAGGGCAGAGTCCATCAGAATTCTCAGCGAGTCCGACGTTCTTCCTTTCCCTATTGAGGAGAATTCAAAGACCAAGGAAGAATTAAGACTTAAGTATCGTTATCTGGATCTTCGTCGTCCCGACATTCAGAAGAAGATCATTACAAGAAGCAAGATCACCAGTGCTGTAAGAAGCTTCCTTGACTCCGAAGGTTTCCTTGAAATCGAAACACCTATACTCGGAAAGTCAACTCCGGAAGGCGCAAGAGACTACCTTGTACCAAGCCGTGTTCATCCCGGCAAATTCTACGCTCTTCCCCAGTCACCTCAGCTTTTCAAGCAGCTTCTCATGTGCTCCGGCTACGACCGCTACTATCAGATAGCAAAGTGCTTCAGAGATGAGGACCTTCGTGCGGACAGACAGCCTGAGTTCACACAGATCGATATGGAACTTTCTTTCGTTGATATCGACGACGTTATCGATGTAAACGAAAGGCTTCTTCAGAAAGTATTCAAGGATGTGGCAGGCATCGACATTACCCTTCCTCTTCCGAGAATGAGCTGGCAGGAAGCCATGGACCGTTTCGGTTCGGACAAGCCTGACACACGTTTCGGAATGGAACTTGTGGATATCTCCGATGAAGTAAAGGACTGCGGATTCGGTGTATTTGCCAACTGTGTTAAGGAGGGCGGCACCGTTCGCGGTATTAATGTAAAGGGTCAGGCAGAGATGCCCCGTAAGAAGATTGACGCCCTTACGGACATGGCCAAGGGCAGCGGCGCAAAGGGTCTTGCCTACATGGCACTCCTTCCGGACGGAACAGTTAAATCATCCTTCAGCAAGTTCCTTACAGAAGAGGAAATCGCTGCAATTTCAAAGAAGATGGCAGGCGAGCCGGGAGACCTTCTCCTTTTCGTATCCGACAAGAAGAAGCTTGTATGGAACGTTCTCGGACAGCTCAGATGCGAAATCGCAAAGCAGCTTGAACTGATCGATCCCGACCGTTATGACCTTCTCTGGGTAGTGGACTTCCCGCTTCTCGAGTGGTCAGACGAAGAAGAAAGATACAAGGCAACCCATCATCCGTTTACCATGCCTTACCTTGAGGACTGGGCTATGGTAGATGAGAAGCCGGGCGAAGTAAGAGCCAAGGCCTACGATATCGTAATCAACGGTTACGAAGCAGGCGGCGGTTCCGTAAGAATTCACATGGATGACGTTCAGGAAAAGATGTTTGAAGTACTGGGCATCACCAAAGAACAGGCCTACGACCGTTTCGGATTCCTTCTTGATGCTTTCAAGTACGGAGTTCCTCCTCACGCAGGTCTTGCATTTGGTCTTGACAGACTTGTAATGCTTCTTACAAAGACAGATAACATCAGAGAAGTTATTGCATTCCCGAAGGTTAAGGATGCAAGCGACCTTATGAATAACGCACCGGACTATGTGGATGATGCACAGCTTGACGAGCTTTACATTAAGACAGAAGTTCCGGAGGAGTAGAACTTAGGAGTTGTCGCAAACAACAGTATGAAAAAACTTTACGGCGGCAGTAAGGCAGATGTACTGCGCCATTGGAGGAAAACATGAGCATAAGAAAAGAGAATTTCGGTAAGACCGAAGACGGAAGCAAGGTCACTCTTTATACCATGACCAATAAAAACGGCATGTCCGTATCCATTTCCGATTTCGGAGCAACCGTAGTTAAATTATTTGTTCCCGACAGAGACGGAAACCTTGACGATGTGGTTCTGGGATTTCCTTCGGTAAAGGGCTATCTTGACACCACCGACAACTTCGGCGGAACCATCGGCCGTGTGTGCAACCGTGTTAACGGTGCCAAAACGGTAATTGACGGCAAGGAAGTAATACTTGAGGACAACGACGGAAACAAGACTCTTCATTCCGGCAACAAGTCCTATAACAAAATGTTTTTTGAGGCTGCGGCATATGCCGAAGAAGATTGCGAAAGCATTGAGTTTTCAAGACTTTCTCCGGACGGAGAGCAGGGATGGCCGGGAAACCTGGATGTAAGCGTAACCTATACCCTTACAGACAATAATGAGCTTATTATCGAGTACTATGCGGTTTCCGACAAGGCTACCGCCATCAACCTGACCAACCACAGCTATTTCAATCTTAACGGACACGGATCCGGTGACTGCCTTGACCATAAGATTTGGATCAATGCTAAAGAGTTTACCCCGGCAGGCCCCAACAATGTGCCTGAAGGACTCATTCTTCCTGTTAAGGGAACACCTATGGATTTCACCGAAGAGAGGGAAATCGGCTACTATATCCGTCCTTTCTGCGAGAAGAAGGACTTTAGCGACTGCGACTACGAGTATATCGAAAAGCAGCACGGATACGACCACAACTACGTTCTTGATACCGACATCAAGGACGATGAAGTTGAGCTGGTTGCCACATGCGTAAGCGAAAAGACCGGCAGAAAGCTGGAAGTGTTTACGGATCTTCCGGGAATGCATCTTTACACAGGCAACTGGGTTGAGCCCAAGAATCCTGTTAAGGATGATGCCAAGTACGACTACTGGCAGGGCGTATGCTTTGAAACACAGCATTTCCCCAATGCCTGCAACGTTCCGACCTTCCCGAAGTCGGTTTATGCGGCGGGAGAACCGTTTGATTCTGTAACAATATTCAAGTTCTCTGTTGTATAGAACCTGCATTTTTAATTGCGGATTACATGGCAAAAGCAGGCTTTATTCGGTTATGCACATTAAAATAGGCCTGCTATGTCTCACATAAATTTATATACCAAGGGGTTTGTTTGTGGTATTATGGTTTTAGTGAGTTAAAGGAAATATTCGCTTTTCCTTTGATAATACATTCGCCTTAGGGGCGGGAAAGAAGGATATTATGTCATTTTGGGATGATGCTAAAAAGAAGGCTGCGGAACTTACAAACAAAGCTTCGGATTCAGCAGCAAACTTAAGAGAAAGAACAAAAGTAAGCTCTGAGATTTCCGGCACAAAGAAGGAAATCCAGGAACTCTATCTTCAGCTTGGTCATGCTTATTATGACAAGTACAAAGATGATCCTACAGCAGAGCAGGCAGGCGTTGTAAAGTGCATTACAGACGCAGAAGCCAAGATTGTAGACCTTAATGCAAAGCTTGACCAGCTTAAGGGCAATGTTACATGTCCGAGCTGCGGTGCAAAGGTTTCCACCAATGCAAGCTTCTGTCCAAGCTGCGGCGGAAAGCTTCCTGAGTTTGTAACAGAGGAAGTTGTTTCCGAGGATACCGAGGATACTGAGGAGTAATCTCCGGGGAGAATCCTTACTAAAACCGATTAAAAAGTGAACGAAAGCTCCGGCGATGTCCGGAGCTTTTTCTTGTCCGTAACCCCGCATTTTACGGCAGATTCTTAAGTTCCGGCACCGTTTTATGAGCATTGATTAAGAAAAGTTTAAGATTGTCTTAAGCCTGTTTACAAAGCATCTGCCGGCGTTTATTATGGCGTCAGAGAGCAGGAAATGCTCAGGAATAAAAAGCTTTGCACCGCGGTGTTATGAAGAAAAAAGTGTAGCGCCGCAGTGAGAATAATAGGAGGGTAAACATGATCAAGGTAACCAATGCATCAAAGCATTTCGGTGACTTCGCTGCGTTAAGCAACATGAATACTGAAATCCCCGAGGGATGTATTTACGGACTCATCGGCAGCAACGGTGCCGGAAAATCCACCTTCCTCAGAATGGTAACAGGTATCTATCAGTCTGAGGGCGGCGAAATCTTAATAGACGGAGAACCCGTCTGGAACAATCCGGATGTAAAGCAGAAAATGGTATTCGTACCGGATGACCTTTACTTTCTTCCGGGTTCCAACATGTATCGAATGAGGGATATGTACAAAAGATACTATCCGTCCTTTGATGAGCAGTGCTTCAGGGAACTGACGGAAAAATTCCAGCTTAATCCCAAGGCGCCCATCTCCACATTTTCCAAAGGTATGAAGAGACAGGCATCCACCATCCTTGCCCTTTCCTGCCATCCTCAGTACCTTTTCTTTGATGAGACCTTCGACGGTCTGGATCCCGTAATCAGAAATCAGGTTAAACAGGAAATCATCAAAGATGCGAAAGAAAGAAAAACAACTATCGTAATCACCAGCCATTCTCTTAAGGAACTCGAGGACGTATGCGATCAGTTGACCCTCCTTCACAAGGGCGGAATCATTTTCGGAAGCGACGTTGCCAACCTTAAGACTTCCATGTTTAAGGTGCAGGTGGCATTTGCCGGAGAATTCGATGAAAGCCTGTTTAACGGAATTGAAATCGTAAACTTCAGCAAGAAGGGCCATGTGGCCAACATTATCATAAGAGGAGAAAAGGAAGATGTAATCCCTATGATAAACGACCACAATCCGCTGCTTCTTGATATATTCCCTCTTTCCCTTGAGGAAGTATTCGTTTATGAGATGGAGGCTCTCGGTTATGCCTTCGGAAATGTACTTGATCAGGAGGACGGAAAATGAAATGGTTTAGCTCACGTTTGTTCAAGGAATCGGCAAGAACCACAAGAATCCTGAACATTCTTTATACTATTATTGCTGTTATTGCCGCAGTATCCGGCCCTGCATACAGAATGTATTTACACAGAATGGGTTACGAACTTGAAGGAACCCTTCTCAGACCGGACTACTTTATCAGTTTACTTTTCTGGGTAGTGATCATCTTTAACGTAGCAGAGATCATGAGGCTCTTCAGTTACCACTTTTCCAGAAAAGCATCGGATTTCTACCATGCACTGCCTTTTACAAGACAATGCTTTGTAGTTACCAACGTTACGCTTATTCTTTTGAGAGATGCCCTGGCAATCGGTCTGGCTCTGATTTTTAAGGTTGCATTCCTTAAATTTGACGGAACCTCCGTATTTCCGATGGCATTTCCGCTGGTGGCATTTATTTATCTGATGGTAGTATCCCTTATGGTTATTTCGGCCATGCTGGTTGCCATCAGCCTTTCCGGAACTCTGGTTTTTGCCATTGTACTGGGATTTTTGGTGCTTCTGCTTCCGAGATTTGTTTACATGATCACGCTTTTCTTTATCGGAGACATGAGCGGCGTAATGTCAACAGGATTCATTCCGTATTTTTCCGAAAGATATAATATTATCTTCCATTACATGTTGAACTTCGGTAGAGGCACGATTAACGTATACGAAGGATATAACGCAGCCGGCATACTGGTATCTCTTGGTGTGGCGTTACTCACGGGAATCGCTGCGATGGTTCTTTTTATAAGAAGAAAGTCGGAATATGCCGAGAGTGCGGTACCCGGTGCCAAGACAGACCTTATGATGCACATTCTGGTAACTCTGGTGACTGCACTTCCGATGATCGGCTTTGGTATCACATCAAGCGAGACTGATGTGGTTGTGGCGCTCTGCATTTTATCTTTAATATTCTTTACGGTATACGGATTATACAGAAGAAAGGGTGTTAAGGGATTCTTTAAAACTCTTCCGAGACTTCTTGCGGTGGCTGTCATCTGCCTTATCTATGCAGGCTTTATTGCAGGTGTTTCGTATTCGGTAAAGAATGTGGAGATCAAAGCAGAGAATGTAAAAGCCGTTCAGATATATTACGACGACGACGGCAATACGTATGTTGATGACACAAGTGTTTACGAAAGTTATACCGGTGTAGCCCACCATGATGTGGAATACACTGACGAAGAAATAATTAAGCTGTGCGTGAAGGGCTATAACAGAAGGGCAGACAGTACAAACAATATGTCCGACAGATACCATTACAGCACTGCTTATACCGTAAGGTTCATCATGGACGACGGAAAAGAGTATATCAGGGTAATAACCCTTGCCGAGGATCCGTCAAACAGAACAGGCGCGGATACGGACGAAGTTACCCGACTTAACGAACTTGTACTTAAGGATAAGGAAAGAATCAGATTTGATTCATCCCTTCCGGAGAACGAGCTGTATTCATCAATCTTTGAAAGCGATGAAAGAAATCAAAGGATAGTGGAAATCTTTGAAAATGA
>CACYBJ010000125.1 GCA_902772565.1 uncultured Lachnospiraceae bacterium
TAGCCCGGTGAGAATTCCAGTGTCAGTTCATTGGATTCACCCGGCGAACCGATAAAGAACAGATCCTTGTGAGCGGCCTTTCCGCCACCGATGCTTACATGGTTGTAATTCTCGTTGGCAAGAGAGTGCATCATGATCTTGTTGGTCTGTCCTGCATAGTAAACGCTGTTGCCTGCACCGGAATTTCTTTCCGCAATAAAACTTAAAATCTCCGATTGAATACCATCCGGTATTTTATCTATTATTTCCGGAGACGGCTTTGCGGTGTAATAGCCCTGAATCAGGTCTACGCCCAGAAGTATTACCGTGTGCAGCTCCTCGGTGGTTTCTACTCCTTCCGCAAGAGCCAGAATGTTGTTGTCGTGGGAGAATCGTATGATTTCTCTTACGAAGTGCTGCTTCTGCGGTGAGTTCTGAATGTTGCTGATAAGGGAACGGTCTATCTTAACGCAGTCCGGCATATAACGCAGGAGGTTGGATACGTTGGAATAGCCTGTTCCGTAATCATCTACCGCAATACCTATACCCATGGAGCGGTAATGATTCTTTGAATTCTCCAGTTCGATATCGTTAAGCTCCGCCTGTTCGGTAAATTCCACAACTACCTGGTTGGAATGTTCCGAAAGGGCAGATTCGATCTTCTGTATGTCCTCTGTTAAAAGATGTATGCCCGGAATGGAATTAATGAATACCGTCTTGTTATTAAAAAGTTCCTTCTTTTGTTTCTTGATACCGAGAATGTTAAGGAAGGTTGCCTTTTCGATATCTGCCAGTCTGTCCATAAAGCCGGCATAGCGCAGAATGTCAAGAGGAGAAATGTTCTTTTCGGATGCGGAGCGCATAAGGGCTTCATAACCGAAAATTGTTGCGTCCTCGGCACGGACAATTGGCTGGAAGTGATAGGTGAAAAGGTTGTTGTCCAGGATTTCTTCCACTGCATGGATCTCTTCCTGGCTTTCGGGAGTAATGTCCATGTCAGACTTTCTGACTGCCGCGAAATCTTTGATCTTTTCAATACCCTTTTTGTCGCCGGAAATCATGTGGTTGTAGATTTCCATGCGGCGGATTATCTCCAGTGTGTCGCAGACATTGGTTATCCAGTGCATATAGGAGTCTGTGTAGCTTTCCGGAGTATCCTTGACAAGTACGGCATATCCGTAACAGTTTCCTTCGAACTGCACAGGTGTGAAAATATAGGCTCTCGGGGAGTCGAAGGTCTCGAACAGCTCAGGAAGCATTTTTTCCACAGGGAAACTCTTTGAAATACCGGTAAAGTCCAGCGAAGGATTGCGTCTGTCGGTTTTTAGAACCTGAAGCATCCGCGCGCTGTAGCCGGTTGAGAAAAGATCCTTGTTCTTAAGACTTATGGGACTGGCCCACTGATCGTTAAGACAAAGATGAAACTGTGCATAATCGTTTAGCTGATATTTATAGGAATAAAGCACACTGAGATAATCATTCAGAGTGTTCTGCATGATCAGATCTTCCAGCATGTTGTTGTTTATGGAATAAAAGCTTTCGGAGAAGTCTCCGGTTTCCCATGTGGGACGAAGAAGGTGAGACATATCATGGTTTTCGCATCCGCAGCTTCTTCCGATAAAAAGTTCCGGCTCATGAGGAACATATTTATACTCTCTGCCGTAAAGAGCGGAGAGTACAAAGTCTGCTGCCTGCCTGCCGTTATATCTGGCAGGTATGGGTGACGAGGTGATGGGCACGGGACTGCATTTTCCGTCTTCGATGGAATCGAAACCGATTACGGCAATATCGTCGGGAACCTTAATTCCGCGCTTTTCAAATTCTTCGCACATGCCGATGGCCATACAGTCATTGGCACATGCAATGGCCTCGGGAAGCTTGCCGCCGGCGCTGATGAGCTGTTCTGCACATACGGAACCGCTGTCATACCAGAAGTCGCCGTAGAAGATGCGGTCTTCTCTTACGGGAAGTCCGTGTTCAAGTAAGGAGTCTTTATAGGCGTTGACACGCTCTATGGTATGAGGATGCCACTTTTTGCCGCCAAGGAAAGCAATGTCTTTGTAGCCGTGTACTTCTATAAGATGAGCTATCAAAGCTTTTTCAGCTATGTAGCTGTCATTGATTACGGATGGAAAATACTTGCTGGTTACATCAATACAGACAACGGGGCCGTTGTATTCTTCGGAAAGCTTCTTTTCAAAAGCATCGATTACTCCGGGAGTCTGTATGGTGTCTTTTGCAAGAATGAAAGCATCAAATTTCGATGGCTCAATAAGGTTGTAAATGTTTGATTCACCCTTTTCGCGCATAACGGAGTTCTGATACTTACGATACATGGAAAAAACGCATACGTCAGTATCATGCTTGAAACTTTCTTCAAACACGCCTTCCAGAAACTGTGCCTGGGTGTTTTCGTTTGCCTGGGCTATCAAAACCGCAATTCGTTTGGAAGCCATATCGGTACCTTCTTTACCCGGAATGTTATGCAAATAAAAATGCACATGTTAATTTTAACATGTGCGGGTGTGTTTCATAAAGTAGCAGTTTGTGAATTATCCGGCGGTAAAGAATAAATGACTTTATGTATTGCATTTGTATCGTTTTTTTTACCTTGTAAACAGGAAGTGGGGGTGTCTTAGTCCTGTTTTTTTGAATTTCTGAGGTCTTTAAAGAAATCTGACAGCATTTTGCTGCATTCATCTCCCATAATTCCTTCTTCGATTTCCACCTTGTGATTGAAGCCGGGCATATTAAGAAGATTGATCACCGAGCCGCAGGAACCGGCCTTTTTATTCATGGCTCCTATGGTTACTTTGTCTATGCGGCACTGTACCAGGGCGCCGGCACACATCTGACAGGGTTCAAGGGTTACAAACATTTCACAGCCTTCAAGGCGCCAGTCCCCTTCTTTCTTGCAGGCTTTCTTTATTGCAATGATTTCCGCATGGGCAAGAACCTGGTGGTCGTGGGTGCGTCTGTTATAGCCCCTTGCTATGATTTTACCGTCCTTTACTATAACGCAGCCGATGGGTACTTCCCCGAGGGCACGGGCTTTATCTGCCTGTTTTATTGCGGCTTTCATAAATTTGATTTTTTCGGAATCAGTAAGAATCAACTTGTCAATACCTTTTTGCAAATTTTTTTCTATTATAGATAATACTATATCTCAAAAAGAAAATGAATGGATTTTTTACATTTTATTATAAATTTTTGTTGAACTAATGGAAAAATGAGTGTAAAATCAATACTAACACTTAATCGGACCTGTAATCCGCGGCTTTACCCCTCGGGTATCATGTTCGAAATGGAGGAGACATGAAGGAAAATATAATATCGAAGTTTAAAGAAGTGTTCGGTGACGGCGGAGACATCCGTACCTATTTTGCACCGGGCCGTGTTAATCTTATCGGTGAGTACACCGACTTCAACGGTGGTCACGTTTTCCCGTGCGCACTCACTATCGGAACCTATGCAGCTGCCAGAAAGAACAATGATGGCAAGCTTCGTTTTTATTCCATGAATTTTGAGGATCTCGGAGTCATCGAGAATTCCATTGATGATCTTGCGTTCAAGAAAGAGGATGACTGGGCAAACTACCCCAAGGGCATTATCAAAGTAATGCTTAACGAGGGCTACGGAATCGACAGCGGTTTCGATGTAGTTTACAACGGAAACATTCCGAACTCATCGGGTCTTTCATCATCCGCATCCATCGAAGTACTTACATGCTTCATCCTTACCGACCTGTTCGGACTTGATGTGGACTTCGTAAAGAATGCACTTATCGGTCAGAAGGCCGAGAACGAATACGTAGGTGTTAACTGCGGTATCATGGATCAGTTCGCTATTGCCATGGGCAAGGAGAATGCGGCTGTGTTCCTTGACACGGCAACTCTTGACTATACCTACGTTCCCGTAACACTCGGGGATGCAAAGATCGTTATCATGAACACCAA
>CACYBJ010000126.1 GCA_902772565.1 uncultured Lachnospiraceae bacterium
ATCGTGACAGAGTTTCGAAGAAACTCGTCTTTGAGACATCAAAGAAATCCAGAAGGGATTTCTTCTTTTTAGCGATAAGCGAATGCCCTCGGCAGGAGTGATTATTTTGTAATACCGGATTAATCATATTTTACAAAAAAAGTCCAAATTGTTAAAAAAATTTGAAAAAAATGTGCAATTAATCATTGCGTAAGCCCTACTATTGTGGTAGAATAACGTCGACAATATTTAAAAATTCCTAATTAGGAGGGAACAAAATGAAAAAATTTATTTCTAAGGCTCTTGTAAGCGCTATGGCTCTTACAATGATCGCCGGTGTTGCTCCTGCTGAAGAAGTTAATGCTTCCAACACAGAGTATTACATCTATGCAGGTAAGGAAGTTAGCTGGAATATTACAGTCGGCTATGACAACGATGACTGGGATAATGGCGATTCTATCGTTATTTGCCCCGAAGGCAAGGAAGCTGGAAAGCATGAAATCGCTTCAACTGCTAAGTCCACATGGACAACAGTAGCTGCAGGCGAAGATGCTACACTTTCTCTTTCCGATCTCGGCAAGGATGCAAAGATCACATACCTCATTACTGCATGGACAGATGAGTCATCTATCACAAAGGAAGATCCCGATGGTAAGGCTAAGGATCTTGCTGCAGAGAAGAATTCCGAAACAGGCGAAGCTGCTTTCACAGACGAAGTTTATGTTCTTACAGTAGACGGAAAAGAATTCACAGCTGACAACAACTTCTCAACAACAGTTTCTGACAGCTATTCAGCAAAACTTCACTTCTCAAGCCAGGTATGGAATGATTGGTGTGCAATCATCGTAAAGGTTGAAAAGGGTAGCGCTTCAACAGACAGCGGTTCATCAAGCAGCTCATCATCATCTTCTTCAACACCAGCCGGAACATCTGACAGTGCTGCTAAGACAGGCGATGCAACAGGTGTCGTAGCTCTTTCCGCACTTGCAGTTCTTTCATTCGCAGGCGTTGTAGTTCTTAAGAAGAGAAATGCATAATTAACTATTAAAATAATATTGTCAAATATTGTCAGAAGGACCCGTAGATCGGGTCCTTCTTTTTATTGTCTTGAAATTGTACAAAGATGGTATATAATTATTAAGTCACCGGTCCGTGGAAGGGTATCCTTCGGGGTATTGCCGGAGTCTAGGTTCACACATTGATTTTCCCGTAGAACTCGCGGCAGCCGGTGATACATGAAGAAAGGAGATTTCAAAGCTTCTTTGAAAAACGATTATATGTCAGATAAATACGTTCTTATTACCGGAGCTACTTCCGGTATCGGTCTTGAATTTACCAAAATATATCACAGAAAAGGCTATTCATTAATTCTTGTAGCCAGAAGAGAGAACCGACTTAAGAAACTTCTTAAGGTGTGCGGTCCTGATACCATAATAATCACAGCCGATTTAAGCACCCCCGAGGGCTGTAAAAAGGTTCTTGACAGAGTTAAGGGACTTGATATCGAAGTCTTTATCAATAATGCAGGCTTCGGCAAATGCGGTAATTTTGAAGACATAGATATCAAGGATGAAATATCCATGATCAATGTAAATGTTACCGCCGTACATTTCCTTATGAAGGGCATTCTTAAGCAGATGCGTCGTACAGACAGCGGTAAGATTCTTAACGTGGCTTCATCTGCCGGACTCTTCCCTGCCGGACCATACATGTCTGCATACTATGCAACCAAGGCCTATGTTGTGAGCCTTACCAGAGGCGTTGCCGAAGAACTTGAAGAAGCGGGCAGCAATATCTATCTTGGATGCCTCTGTCCGGGACCCGTGGATACAGAGTTTAACAGTGTGGCAGATGTAAAGTTCTCACTTCCCGGCATCAGCCCCGCAAAATGCGCAAGGTATGCAGTCAGAATGATGGATAAGGGCAAAACTGTCATCGTTCCGAAACTTACCATGAAGGCGGCTGTTTTCGGAGGAAGATTCATCCCTCAGAAGAAACTGATAAAGACCTGTGGAACCATGCAGAAAAAGAAACTTTATAACTAAGTCCCGTAAATCATGCAGAGAGAAGATATAATCAAAAGATGAATAAAGAACTGATACGTACAATTAAATTTACTTTGTTTTCCATAAGTGCGGGAATCGTTGAGGCCGGAGTGTTTGCTCTTCTTAAAATGGTAACTAACTTCAAGTACTGGCCCTGTTACCTTATTGCCCTTATCTGTTCCGTGCTCTGGAACTTTACCCTTAACAGGGAAATCACTTTTAAGTCATCGGGAAATGTTCCCCTTGCCATGGCAAAGGTGGCAGCTTTTTACCTTGTATTTACCCCGGCTTCAACCTTGGGCGGAGATTACCTGGTAGAG
>CACYBJ010000127.1 GCA_902772565.1 uncultured Lachnospiraceae bacterium
GTCAACCGTTTCGATACCAATATTGAAATCCTTAAGGAAGCAGGAGTTACGGAAGGTGACGAGATCCTTGTTTGTACGGGATTTAACTTTGCAGACTCCCTTTCCGCATCCGGTACCGGAAGACCTATTCTTCTTGTGGCCAACAATCTTACGGCCAACCAGAAGGACTATCTCGGCGATAAGGGAACGAACAACAGTTTCTTCCTTATCGGCGGAGAAGGTGCGGTAAAACCTGCCATTGCAGAGGAACTTAAGGCCTACGGAACCACAAAGCGTATATACGGCGCCACCAGATGGGAGACATCCATTGCTGTTGCGGAAGAGTTCTTTGAAAAACCGACGGCTCTTGTGATGGCCTATTCTCAGGACTTCCCTGACGGTCTTTCCGCCGGTCCGATTGCTGCGGCAATCAATGCGCCTCTTATTCTGACACTTAACAATGCCAAGTGGGCAGGTGTGGCAGCGGACTACGTAAAAGACAACGAACTTGACATAGCCGGAGCCTACGTAATGGGCGGTCCGAAGCTTATCAGTGACGAAACCGCCATAACCATCACGGGGATCGAATACTAGGCATAATGAAATAATACGGAACATGAAAGACAGGGGGACATTCCCTGTCTTTTATGAAAACAAAAAGAGGTACGAAGTTTGAAAGTAAATACTTTCAAACCCTTTGGTGACGCTGCAGGCGCGTCACCAGACGGGCACCACGCCTGCGGCATGGTACGAAACATGAAATATGATTATCTTGTGGTAGGCGCCGGTCTTTACGGCGCCACCTTCGCAAGAACAGCGGCTGATGCAGGCAAAAAAGTGCTTGTGATCGACAGAAGAAACCACATTGCCGGTAATGTATACACGGAGAAAGTAAAGGGCATTAACGTCCACAAGTACGGCGCTCACATTTTCCATACCAACAACCGTAAGGTATGGGACTTTGTAAACCGTTTTGCAGACTTTAACCGCTTCACAAACACGCCGGTGGCAAACTATAAGGGAGAGATATACAGTCTGCCCTTCAACATGTTTACCTTCAACAAAATGTGGGGCGTGGTGACTCCCGAGGAGGCATCTGCCGTAATAAACAAACAGAAGGAAGAGGCAGGCATAACGGAGCCGAAGAACCTGGAGGAGCAGGCCATAAGTCTTGTGGGCTCCGACATCTACGAGAAACTGATCAAGGGCTATACCGAGAAGCAGTGGGGCAGGAAGTGTACGGATCTGCCGGCCTTTATTATCAAGAGACTGCCGGTAAGGCTAAATTATGACAATAACTACTTCAACGCCCGTTACCAGGGAATCCCTACAGGGGGTTACACCAAAATGGTTTCCAATATGCTTGACGGCATAGAGGTGAGGACCGGGGTGGACTTCCTTAAGGAGAAGGACAGTTACGAAGGCCTTGCGGAGACGGTGGTTTACACCGGAGCGTTGGACGAATACTTCGGCTACAGTCTGGGAAACCTTCAGTACCGCTCGGTCCGCTTCGACGAGGAAGTGCTTGATACCGATAATTTCCAGGGAAATGCAGCCGTTAATTATACGGATGCCGAGACGCCCTGGACAAGGATCATAGAGCACAAATGGTTCGAATTCGGAAAGGATGAAGAAGGAAGAGACATTCCGGGGACGGTTATCAGCCGTGAGTACAGCTCGGAGTGGCATCCCGGAGACGAACCTTATTACCCGGTAAACGACGAAAAGAACAACGCTCTTGCGGATAATTACAAAGCGCTTGCGCAAAAAGAAGAAAATGTGATTTTCGGCGGACGCCTGGGCGAGTATAGGTATTATGACATGGATGCGGTAATAGACGCGGCGCTTAAGTGCGCGGAAAACGTCATAAACTCAAGATAAAACTTTAAGGAGGGTTTGTATGGCTTGTTTTATTGTTCCTGCTGCTGAGGCAGTAATTACAACAGTAGCAACCAAGGTTGTGGAGTCGGGCGAAAAGAAGGCCGATTCCGTAAAAGAAGAAAAGCACGAGGCAGTACAGAGAGTTCCTTTCTCGCGCAAATTAAAGTGGCTCAATAACATGCTTTGGGGCGGATCCGCTCTTCTGGCATTTGAACATGTATGGCACGGAGAGGTAGTTCCCTACTTCCCATTCCTTACTGCGGCAGGAAACCCCAACGACCTGGTGGAGATGCTTCAGGAAATGTCCACCACAGGTGTGACCATGGCAGCCCTTACAACCCTTGTGTGGGCAGGCATGGTGGCGGCTGCATCTGCCATTGAAAAGCGAAACGTAACCGAAAAGACTGCGCAGAAGCAGGAGGAATAGCATGACACTACTGATATCTGCTCTTGCAGCATGTATTACAACCGTTATCTGGTATCTTACTTCACAGAAGGAAGACCTTAAACTGGGTGTTTTATGCCTTATGTACTGGGGAGCCACCATTATGTGGTTCGTGGATGCGATATTTGAATATGCCGAGCTTAAAGCGGCCTACTTCACGCCTTCGTCATCTGACATGCTTAACGATTCCTTTCTCGGTCTTTCCGTAGTTGTATTCGGGCTTATCATCTGGCTTGTGATCCTTCTTGTTTCAGACCCCAAAGGCGTTGTTAAGGCGGCTCTTTTCAGAAAGGGACAGAATAATTGAAGACCGAAACAAGACAAGTTTTAGAGGCAGTTGAAAGCGGCAGAATGTCTGTAGACGAGGCACTTCTTAAGCTTAAGGCTGCGCCCTATGAAGACATAGGCTATGCCAAGGTGGACCTTCACCGCAAGGTGCGTCAGGGCGTTGCCGAGGTTATTTACGGGGCGGGAAAGACGGCGGCTCAGATCGAAGGCATCGCAGGCGTAATGAGAAACAATGGTCAGGACCGTATTCTTATTACCCGTCTGTCGAAAGAAAAGGCAGATGAGCTTGCGGCACATTATTCGCTTAAGTATTTTGCGGATGCAGGTATCGGCATAATCGGAGAGATGCCTGAGCCCGACGGAATCGGCAGGATAGTGGTAGCCACAGGAGGCACCAGCGACATTCCCGTTGCGGAAGAAGCTGCTCTTACGGCGGAAATCTTCGGAAACGAAGTGGTGCGCCTTTATGATGTGGGTGTGGCAGGTCTCCACAGGCTCCTTTCCCACAATGAAGAAATCATGAGCGCATCTGTCATTATTGCCATTGCAGGCATGGAAGGCGCTCTTGCCAGCGTAGTGGGAGGTCTTGCGGACTGTCCCGTTATTGCCGTTCCCACGAGCGTTGGTTACGGTGCATCTTTTAAGGGGCTTTCGGCGCTGCTTTCGATGCTTAATTCCTGCGCCAGCGGAGTTTCGGTGGTTAACATCGACAACGGCTACGGAGCAGGATACCTTGCAAGCATGATCAACCACATGGAGACAAAAGAATAAAAGCAGGCGCGTCATCATGCAGACACCACGCCTGCGGCATGGTACGAGGTTAGAAAGCTTCGCTTTCTAATCCTTTGATTTCATCAAAGGACACCACACCTGCGGTATGGTACGAGATATGAAAACTCTGTTTATAGATTGCGGTATGGGCGCCGCAGGGGATATGCTTACGGCTGCCCTTGCGGAACTGCTTCCCGACCGCA
>CACYBJ010000128.1 GCA_902772565.1 uncultured Lachnospiraceae bacterium
GTAGGTGTTATCTTTTCCGGCGGAGCTTACGGCCAGTTCAGGAGAAACTGCATTAAGAAACAAGTCGGAACTTGAGTATCTGCTGCCGTGGTGGGCTACTTTAAGAAGATCAAAAGTCTCAGGAAAAAGGTAAGGGTGTGCTTCCATTAAACTTACGATTTTTGCTTCGGCTTCCTCTCCTATATCCCCTGTAAACAAGGCGTCAAAAGACTGGTTTTCTTCTATTGTTTTCGCATTATCTACACTACATCCCCCCTCATTATTCACACTACATCCTCCCTCATTTTCATCATTATTATACTTATAGATATATCCTTCGCTTGTATCTGTCGAATCGGATACTTCTTTAAAACCATTCTCTGCCTCATACCTCACATACAGCACCATCGATGATTCATTCTCCGTAACGTAATTGTCCTCTTCTCCGGGATATATCATGAGAAACGATAAATATCCGATACTAAACCTTTCAAAGGTCGATAAACGCCTGATTTTGACGCCGCCCGCATCTGCCGCAGAAATAACATTTTCAAAACCCGACTCGTCATCCAGTTTTGGTATAAATACAATTAGATTTTCCGTATACGAATCATATGCGATATTGTTTTGGGGATATTCCATATCAGTACCATACACAATATTGTTTTGGAAATATTCCGTACCCGTTCCATAGACATTATTGTATTTGGATTCTTCTGTACCCGAACCATAAACACTACTATCTGAACTTCGGGATTGATCAAATTCATATAATCCGTCCTCCTCCCCATTGCCTCCAAGCATCTCCACCACTCCGCTCACATGATCTGCATCGCCGTGGGATAGGAAAATATAATCAGGGCCGGTATAACCGTAATAATTCAGGAACTTTTCGACGGTATATCCGTAGACCTGATACTCGTCGCTGCTGCCGCAGTCAATCAGTATGACCTTATCCATATAGAAAATCACGGCGCAGTCTCCCTGGCCGACATAAAGCTGGTTAAACACCGGCACATCACAGTACGGCTTTCTAAGGAGAATAATCAGCGGGAAAAACATCAAATAAGACAGCACATGCCTAAACTTCATCAAAACCACAATAAACAGAATAAAACATAACACCACTATTATGTGCTCATAAATGTTTAATCGTCCCGTAACTACCCTGTTTGCCGGCAGATGCCCCACCATTCCGAGAACCGTTTCATATAGCCTCAATACTGCTTTTGCCGGAAAAGAAACACTCCATAACAGAATTTCGGTCAGGCCCGAAACATACTTCAACCATGCAAGGCCTGATACGGAAGCTCCGGACACCGAAAGTGCCCCCGCAATTTGCGTAAACGGAAGAATTGCGGACACGATCCCCGATACCACCAGTACCGACATAAAAGGAAGAAGCAGGATGTTTAATATAAAGGAATACGGACAGAATCCATAGAAAAAGTCCAGCTGCACCGGAAGGATAAAGAGCTGCAAACCTATAGTAAACAGCAAAGCCTTCACTGCCTTTTTAACTTTTTCATTTTCGATTAACAGTTCAGTGTTTTCGGATGCGAATTTCACAAAGATGATGCCGAAACCCGCGGCAAATGACATAAGAAAAGAAGCATCATAAATATACAGAGGCTGCTTAAGAAGAATAATAATGGCTGCGCCGCTGATGGCAGAAAGAGGATCGTACTTTCTGCCCATGCATATGGCAAAAAGCATAAATGACAGCATAATCCCGGCTCTAATACAGGACACCTGCATGCCGGTAAAAGCGGTATAGATTCCGATAAAAGACAGAGTAAAAAAAGCAGCCCATATTTTTTTTAATTTCCGTGTAAGCAGGCGGAAAAGACCCAGGCAGATAAGGGATATGTGAAGTCCCGAAACCGCCAGCACATGGGCAAATCCCGTATCTCGGTACATTTCTTTAATATCTGTATCCAGAAGTGTTCTGTCTCCCGTTATAAGAGAAATCAGAACACCGCCGTCTTCATCTCCGAATGCCTGCAAAAGATTACTCTTTACATACCGGCGCATGGAAAACAGGATGCGACTGAGCACCGCATCTGCCGAGTTTTTCTGCCCTGTGATTTCAATTTTTCCGGGTTCTGCTTTGGCCGTCACTTTCCGGGTCCGATAATAATACTTTGCATCAAAACCGCCTTCGTTCATAGCCGTATCATAAAAGTCTATACGGCTGTTAAACTCAAGGATGCTTCCGCATTTAATATCCTCGGGGAGGGAGTCAAGAAGGATATTAATCTTCTCCTTATTTGGGGTAATGGACTGTTTTGTTGTGACTCCCTTTTCTTTGATATCTGCTGAAATCTCCAGAATGTCCGCCGTAACAACAAAGGTCCCGTTTTTGTAATTAACGTCGCAGACACAGGCAGATATATCATAATAGAATAACCCGCAGTCTTTAACAAAGTATTCGGTTTGTGAATAATCGGATATTTTTCTGCCTGAAGATTCTCCGGCCATGTAAATTGCAAAACCTGTAAAGGCCAGAATCAGCAGAAGGACAGTCTCTTTAAAATCGTTTTTGAAATAAGTGAATGATGAAATAACAAGCGCTATCAGAATGATCGCTGCAATAACAGGAAATAACCGGGACTGTCCGGAAAGAATTCCGGCGGCCAGAAGAACCATAAGATAAACCAATGGTCTGTGCATATCTGCCGCCTTTTAATTTGTTGGCACCTCAGTGCCTGTTACTCGTTAACTTCCACATAATCATAATTGAATGTAAGAAGTATGTTACAGTTGAAATTGTTATACATGTCCAGATTGTTGCCGTCAACCATTATAACTACGCTGCTGATGGCAGACAGTCCGGTAAGTGTATTTACAAGTGAATAAACTGTCAGTTCCGCAGGAACATCCTCCAAATACTGAAGGAAGTCTCCGGAAAGATTTACATAGCACACCTTATCTCTGGTAACAACGCTTAAGAGTCTGGTACCGCCGGGATATGCATCGGAAATGTTGCCCTCGCCCTTTTGCGGTCCCTTAAGAAGTTCCTCGATAATGAGCTGTTCGTCGGTGAAGGTTGGATTGTAGGCCACTTCACGTTCGATCATGGTAAGTTTGGTTTTATCGGAATTGGGGAAATACAGTTTAAGGGTGGTATTTCCTTCGTTCATGTTAATATCGTCGATAAAGGAACTGTCATCCATTGCTCCTACCAGGGAGCCTTTAATGGTAAGCTCCGCATCGTCCACGTAAAAATATACGCTCTTAACGTCCTGCAACTGGCAAAGGGTCTTTACAACCGCAGCTCTTGCCATGGCCTCGTCCACAACGGTCATTTCGTTGTATTCACTGTTAAAATATACGGAAACAACACTGTCTTCGTACTCCCATGAAACCAGGGAACCTGCCATGATCGGTGATGAGTAGGTTGCTCCCGAATAGTTCTGAAGCGCCTTCATGAGTTCATTTACCTTGGACGATGTATCGGAGGATGTAATGGTATATTTTACGCTCACCAGTTTTCCGCCGGTTCTGTCCACAACAATAAGAAAACTGCTCTTGTCTGTACTGCCTGAACCGGCGCATGCCGATAAAGCCATAACAAACAATGCCATGACAAGTATCAGACTAACAGGTTTTCTTATCTTACTTAATATCGTCTTCATCATCTTCCGTTTCTTCCTGTTTATCAGCCATAGGAAGTTCAACAAAACCGTCTTCCGCACGGGGTGCAGCCGGTGTTTCGGTGCTTTCTCCCGCAGATGCAAGGCTCACCTCTTCGGTTTCCGCCGCAGTCTCCGCATCTGTCTGGGCAGATACCGGCTCGCTTTCGGTTACGGAAACCTCTTCGTTTTCTTCTTTGATTTCCGGTTCGGCAGCAGCCGTTTCCGAAGTTGTTCCTGCAGATGCAGACGGTGTGGCAGATGCATCTGCCGCCGGTTCCTCGGAACGGATTTCTATATGATCGGTATTTCTGAAATTAAGCGGTATCTTAATAACAAAGGTTGTTCCCACGTTTTCACGGCTCAGTACTCGTACTTCACCGTTATGCATCTTTATAACCTCAAAGGCAATGGCAAGTCCCAGACCGGTACCGCCGGTTTCACGGGATCTGGCCTTATCTACGCGGTAGAATCGGTCGAAAATATGGTTAAGGGATTCTTCCGGAATACCTATACCTGTATCTTCCACGTTTATGTAGGCGTAGGATGCGTCGGCGTTTAAGGTGACTGTTACACGACCCATCTCTTTGTTGTACTTAACGCCGTTTTCCACAAAGTTTGTAATGGCCATAATGAGCTTGTTTTCGTCTACTTCCGCTGTAATGTCTCGGTAGCTTTCATAAACTATTTCTATGCCCTGCTTTTCCGCAAGAGGCCTTACACGGTTAAGAACCACTTCCATAAGATGATTCATGTCCGACTGCTTAACCTTAAGTTTTTCGGCCTTTTTATCAATTCTTACAAGGGTCAGAAGATCCTGTATGATTTCGTTTTCACGGTCTATCTGCTCATCGATATCCTTCAGGAATTCTTTGTAGATTTCTACGTCGTCAATGTCCTGCATAAGAAGGGAATCCGCAAGAACTTTCATGGAGGCCATAGGGGTTTTGAGCTCGTGGGAAACGTCGGAAACGAATTCCTGCTGGCTCAGTTCCGTTGCTCTCACCTTTTTAAGCATTTCATTGGTGGATGAGGAAATATCTCTGAATTCCCATACACCCTCTTCCGCAAGCTGTGCATCCAGATCTCCCGTAGATACCTTATTCATAGAGTTTCTGATGCCCTTAAGGGGCTTAAGAAGCCATGTTGAAACAATATATCCCAAAAGTATGGAAATAAGGCAAAGAAGGGATGAGATAATCTGGGAATAACGGTTGTAATTGGCAAGAGTCTCCGCCTCATCTTCAATGGAGAAAATAAAGTAGATGGCTCCCTTTACGCTCTGTCCGTCACTGGCGGGAACACCGTAGGCATAGTAACCGTAATTCAGTTTCCAGTCGAAGGATGAAGCATTGCTGCCGTTAAGAGCGGAAACAACATCATTAAGAACTATGGTCTTACCCAAAGCTCGTCCGTAGGTATCATAAACCACCTGAAGGGCATTATTGGTAACAATAATACGACCGCCGTTAAGTTCGGCAGCTACATCGATCTGGTTGCTTATGGACCTGTTGGGTGATGAAATGTAATTGGTGATATTAAGCTGGTTGGAAAGACGGGTGGCATATGCCGAAAGTTCCGAAACTCTCTGCTCCTCCACCCTGGTAACATATACCTGAATCAGGGTCCTTGTTCCGATAATGCTTACCGCCAGGGTAATACAAAAGAAAACAAGGACCATGATGAATTTGATACTGTAAAGTTTTTTCAGGAATTTAATCATTGAAATAGTATCCTACGCCCCACTTGGTATGTACAAATGACGGCTCGCTTGGATTTTCCTCTATCTTTTCACGAAGTCTTCTTACATGTACGTCTACCGTTCTGGCATCTCCCGGGTAGTCATAGCCCCAAACAAGCTTGAGAAGTTCATCTCTTGAATAAACTTTGTTCTTGTTGGTTGCAAGGATGTCAAGAAGATCGAATTCCTTGGATGTAAGGCTGATTTCCTTGTCATTGATGTGTACTTTTCTGGCATTCTTATCAATTCTGATATGAGCGCTCTCAAGCACATCTCCTGCGGCAGGCTCTGCCTTTTTAGGCTTCTCGGATCTTTTAAGGATAGCCTTGATTCTGGCCTTTACTTCAAGAATGTTGAAAGGCTTGGTAATGTAATCGTCGGCTCCGTACTCAAGACCTAAAATCTTGTTGATGTCCTCGCTCTTTGCCGTGAGCATAATGATAGGAACATCGGAAAACTCTCTTACTTCCTGGCAAATCTCAAAACCGCTCTTCTTCGGAAGCATGACATCAAGAAGAATAATATCATAGGAGTTTGTCTTTATAAGTTCAAGGGCAGTCTCCCCGTCGTAGGCACAGTCAACTTCCATGCCGTCCTGCTCAAGAGAAAACTTGATACCTTTTATGATTAATTTTTCATCGTCAACAACTAATACTTTTCTGCTCATACCTAATCCCTCACCACTTTTAAATCATACGGTTATGTAATCTTTTAACGAATCGTATGTGTTCTGTCCGATACCGCTTACCTTCATTAATTCGTCAATGCTTTTAAAAGCCCCATTCTCATTGCGGTATGACACGATTGCCTTTGCTTTTGTTTCACCGATTCCCGGAAGATTTGTAAGTTCCTCCGCCGCGGCTTTATTAATATTAATCAATCCTCCGGCAGATGCATGCACCCCCTGCGATGCACTTACCGTTTCCTCACCCTGTGCGGGTATATATATCATGTCACCGTCCGAAAGGAAGGCGGCAAGATTTACTGCGCTTACGCAGGCTTTTTCGGTAAAGCCTCCGGCACAGATAAGAAGGTCGTTTATGCGACTTCCTTCTTTTATTTCGTAAACACCCGGTGATACAACTTCTCCGCAAATGTAACAACTGATAACACCGTAGGTATCTTCCGGATTGTTCCTATTATTCTTCCCGGAAGACTCAGGATAAATACTATCGGAGCCGGAAGCCACTGCGGATAGGCTGACTTCTTCTTCGCTTTTTCTTTTTTCTTCTTTACGGTCGCCATAGATAGTATAACTCCCAATAAAAATAACAACTGCGAGCACAGTCAACAAAAGTATCTTTAGTTTCATGATTACCTCCCGGTAACCGTGCACGCATCCTAATATATTCTATATTAAAAATCTTTTGTTTACAAGTTTTTAAACCCTATAATCAAAAAAAAGTGTGCCGCAACACGCGACACACTTATACTTATTCCTCATCAAGAACCTTTGTAAGAACTGTTATCATTTCGTCCACATTTTCCTTGGTAATAACTAAAGGCGGAACAAATCTTATGATGTTTGAACCTGCGGAAATAAGAAGGATTCCGGACTCAATGCACTTCTTAACAATCGGTCCAACCGGCTTGTCAAACTCAAGTCCCTGCATAAGACCTTTTCCTCTGTGAGCCACAACAAAGTCATACTTTGCCGTTACTTCATCGAGTTTTTCAAACAGATAATCTCCCACAGTCTTAACATTTTCAAGGACATTCATCTTTTCAAAGAGTTCGAACACCTTGGCAGATGCGGCAGTTACAAGCGGATTACCGCCGTAGGTTGTACCGTGATCTCCCGGCTCGAAGGCATCTGCCACCTTTTCAATGGCACAGAATGCGCCGATGGGAAGTCCGCATCCGAGAGCCTTGGCTGTAGTCATGATATCAGGCTTGATACCGTAGCCCTGGTAGGCATACATGTCTCCCGTACGTCCCATACCGCACTGGATTTCGTCAAGAATAAGCACAATATCCTTTTCGGTACAGATGTCCCTTACTTCTTTGATAAACTGAGGATCGGCAGGATAAATTCCGCCTTCACCCTGTACTGTTTCCATAATGATGGCTGCGGTTTTATCGGTGATCTGAGCCTTTACGGAATCAATATCATTAAAGTTTGCCCACTTAACACCGCCTACAAGAGGCTCGAAGGCATCCCTGTAATGCTTGGTTCCCGTTACGGATAAAGAA
>CACYBJ010000129.1 GCA_902772565.1 uncultured Lachnospiraceae bacterium
ACATTTGTTGTTTATAAAACCAAAAAGCATTCATGAATGTTTATGTGTAGTGTAGTGGCAGATTGTGAAAATGTAAATAGCATTTTCATATTTTATAATTTGTACTTCTTATCATGAGTTATAAGTAATAATTAATTGCATTACGGATGGGGGGGAAAGATGGCATAGAGCAGATTGAAATAATGGTTTTTATGCTTTAAAATTAAATTTAATGGAATAATCAAAGAGTATCTCGGTTAACAGGTGAGTTTTGGAAACAGAATCAAAAGTATTAAAAGATAAAGACATCAGAGAACCTCTGTTTTCCTTTCTGGAAGAGTACTTCGGAAAAGTACGGATCTTCGAGGAAAAAATTACGGGGCGCGCCCGGGCAGATGTCGTTATGGTCACCCCGGGAAAACTCTACGGCATCGAAATAAAAAGCGATGCGGATTCCTACGTACGACTTAAACGGCAGGTGGAATACTACGACAAATACTATGACAGAAACGTAGTGGTTGTAGGTTCCACCCATGCCCATCACGTATCGGAACATGTGCCGGACTACTGGGGAATCATTTCCGTGGAAATAATAGACGAAAAGGTAGATTTCTACGTTATAAGGGAAGCGGCAGATAATCCCAATGTGCTGGCCGAAAACAAAATAAAACTTTTGTGGCGGCCGGAACTGAATCACCTGCTGGAGATTAATGTGCTTCCTGCCTACAAAAGCATGAGCAAGCCCTTTGTGCAGGGACGAATCCTTGCTCTGGTGCCCGAAGACGTACTTTGGAACCAGGTGACCGACGAACTTTTTGAGCGTGATTATGAGAAGATGATCGAAGAAATCAATGCCTTCAGAAAGAGCAAGGGAAAGCGCAGAAGGGCAAAACCCCGGAAAAGCAAATACTATAAGAAAAAATAGAAAAGGAACACCACGACGACGTGGTACAGAATATGAAAAAAGAAGACAAGACCAATGTAATGCGTGTTCTTGACGCAAAGAAAATCAAATATGAAAGCCATTCCTACGAGCCGGATGCCACCATGAGCGGTGATGTGATCGCAGGAATATTGGGAGAAGCTCCTGAGAAGGTGTTTAAGACCCTTGTGACTCAGGGCAAGAGCGGAGCCTACTATGTGTTTGTTGTGCCCGTAAACGGCGAACTGGACCTTAAGAAGGCAGCCAAAGCCGCAGGAGAGAAGTCTGTGGCTATGATAAAGCAAAAAGACCTTCTTCCTCTTACAGGCTATGTACACGGCGGATGCTCCCCCGTAGGCATGAAGAAGCATTTTACCACTTTTATTCACGAAACAGCCCCGACGTTCGATACAGTATTTGTAAGCGCCGGCAGAGTAGGATTTCAGGTTGAACTTGCCCCTGCCGATCTTATTTCCGTTGCAGGAATTAAGACTGCGGATATCGTATCCTGATACAGTCTTAAGCGAATCTTAAGATTATTTTTAGGTATATATGATACAATGTTCATGCAGGTGTTTGACATGTGAGTAGTTTAAGACCTGCCGAATTCTTAAAATAAAAGGATGTGGCCGACAAACTATGATTATGGACGAGGAACATAACAATTCTGCTATGGAAGTGCATTCATCACAGGCAGTACTTAAGCATTTCATGAGGGTGAGTTTTGTGATATACCTTGTGGCCCTGCTGTATTTTACCCTGGGTAAATCACCGGCGGTTATGGTTAACGGGTCAGGATATCATGCCAACACCAAACCCTTTCAGACCATAAAAATGTATCAGAACATGTTTAAGAGCAGCCCTGAGCTTAAGCACACAGCCTTTCTGAATCTTTTTGGAAATCTGGTACTGTTGCTTCCCATGGCTGTATATCTGCCGTATTTTATAAAGGTTTTACGGAACTTCATCAGCGATTTCCTGGTGGTGCTTACCATTATTGTAGCCATTGAGCTGATTGAGTTTTATTCCCACCGTGGAACCTTTGATATCGACGATATCATTCTTAATGCAATCGGTGCCATAGCGGGATATGTGATTTGGAAAATCTGCCATGTGATCCATTTGAAGAGAAAGCATGAGAATACGCCGGTGGACTGTTAGAGCAGTGAAAAATA
>CACYBJ010000130.1 GCA_902772565.1 uncultured Lachnospiraceae bacterium
ATATGTGATTTGGAAAATCTGCCATGTGATCCATTTGAAGAGAAAGCATGAGAATACGCCGGTGGACTGTTAGAGCAGTGAAAAATAAACTTTATAAAAACAACTTACCCCCGAAAGTATGACATAGAAGCTTACTTTCGGGGGTCTTTTTTATTTCTTCTGTATCGCAACGATTCCAAAGGAACCGGGGCCGATGCTGACAGCAACTACAGGACAGGTTTCCTGGAAGAATACATGTTTAAATTTATGCTTTTCTTCGATTTCTTTTCTGATCCACTCAAGATCCTTTTTGCTTATTCCTACGTAGTTTACGAATACGGCTTCAGACTCGATTCTAAAGCCCTTAAGACTCATGTTGATATACTTTTTCCAGGTCTTTCTGGTGGAGCCCAGCAGGAAGCCTCCCGGAGTTATCACGCCGTTCTTCATAAAGCTTATAGGCCTGAGCATTATGGACTTGGCAAAATTTGCATAGGAAACGCTGGTGTTTCCTGTTCTGGCCAGATAGTCCATGTTGTTCATAAAGAAGGAAGCACGTACTCTGGAAATGTAATTTTCAAGTCTAACTATTATTTCCGGAACGCTCATGCCTGCTTCTGCCATACGTGATGCAAGTATGGCAAATACGCCCTGACCGCAGGAAATACTCTTTGTGTCAAATACCGTAACATTATCGAAGGAATTGGCTGCAGAAAGAGCCACAGGGTAGGATGACTTCTCCAGATTGCTTGTCAGTGAAATATGGATGACGTTGTTGGCATATGCCAGATTCTCCGCAAAGAATTCTTCGTACTCCGAAACCTCAGGCGGGATAGGGGTGGCTATGTGCTTTTCATCCTCTAAATACTCAAGCAGTCCGTAGGTATCCATCTCCAGACCTTCCCTGAAGATACCGGAATCGGTCTTAATCTTCTGGTGGAAGACTTTGATTCCGTACTTTTCGATAAGAGACGGTGGAAGATCGGCGGTGCTTTCCGTAGTGATAATGATCTTTTTCTTTCTCTCGCTTTCCGTCATCATGCTGAAGCCGGAAGAGGAGCTTTCATCTGCCACATTAAGCTTAGTAATAAGATTATCAGGCAGCTGATGCAGAATCTCGGTTTCAAGGATACGGCCGGTAATAGGCTTGACCAGATAACCGTTAAAGCCCGCAATGGCATAAAGACGTCTGTTGTCTTCGTCTGCGTTGGCTGTAAGTACAACTATGTTAGTGTTCTTACACTTGCCGCCCACCTGATTTCTGATGGCATTAAAGCACTCGATACCGTCCATTTCAGGCATCAGATGATCCATGAAAATAAGGTCGTAACGTTTATCAAGAGTTTTGGCAAGGGCTTCGGCTCCGCTCTTTGCGGTGTCAATCTGAATCTTGGTATCACGAAGCAGTTTGGTAACCACAAGGAGATTGGATTCGTTATCGTCCACAACGAGAAGCTTGGCTTCAGGGGCTTCGAAGCTCTGCTTGTATTCAACACGACCGGAGAGTCGGTGTTTCTTCTTGTAATCGTACTCGCCGATTTCCTTGTCGGATGCGGCTTTCTGAGGAATTTCTATAATGAAGGTGGAACCCTTTGTATAAACGGAGTTAACCGTAACTTTTCCGCCCATAAGATCCAGGAACTGCTTGACGATCGAAAGTCCGAGACCTGTTCCTTCAATGTGTTTGTTGCTTGATTCGTCAACTCGTTTGAAAGCCGTAAAGAGATAAGGAATGTCCTCTTTACGAATACCCTTACCGGTATCCTTTACGGTATAAATCATGTTGATGGCACCGTCTCCGAGTTTTGCACATTCCACAGAGAGAGATACTGAGCCCTCCTTGGTATATTTAATGGCATTGTTAAGGACGTTCATAAGAACCTGTTTGATTCTCACTTCGTCACCTCTTAGTTCCGCAGGAACATCCGGAGATACGTTAATATTAAAATCAAGATTCTTTTCCTTGGCCTTGATCCAGAGCATTCCGACAATTTCGGAAAGCATGTTGCCGGTGTTGTAATTGTCCACCAAAAGCTTCATGTCGCCGGACTGGAACTTGGACATGTCAAGGATGTCATTTACCGTATTAAGAAGCATGCGGCCCGCGGAACGGATGTTTATGGCATCTTCCGTAATCTCATCGGAAATATCCTCACGAAGGATCATTTCGTTAAGACCGATGATGGTATTGATGGGCGTACGGATTTCGTGGCTCATGCTTGAGAAGAAGCGGTTCTGTGAAGCAACCAGTCCTTCGATTTCTTTATTCTGTTTTTCAAGAAGCTGAAACTGATAACTGTTGGACCAGTTTGACAGATGCAGAATAATACTGAGGGCTGTCATTACAAGCAGAAGAGTAATGAACATGAGAATGTGGGTTTTGAACTCGCTGTAATAAGTGAGCAGCTCGGGGTGATATTCTGCCAGAACATAACTGCCCACGGCGGCCACATCTGCAATAAACAGGAAGATATTCTTTACCATGGTATTTTTCGGAAAGATATTGCAGATCATTACCACTATGTAAATGAGCCATATAGGTGAATCGCTCCAGATGCCTCCGCCGGTGAAAAACATAAAGGGGAAGAATCCCAGAGACATGCTTAATGCCAGGATTACCGAACAGATCTTTGCTTTTTTCGTTACGTAGAAAAAGGAGGATATAACGAATGTTGAAATAAACGATGCGAGCATTGTTAAGGTATTCGGGTTATATCCTATAACTATCATTCTGCCTACAAAAGATAAGAACAGAATTGCCTGGGTAATAAGTATATAGAAGACGAAAGTCTTGTGCTCGGAAGGAATACTGTTATCAAAGAAATACTTTTTCATTATTCACCCTCCTTTGCATCAAATTCAAATACTTCATCATCTCCGGACTCCGGACCGAATTCGAATACTTCATCGGAATCGCTGTCGCTTCCGAATTCCATAACTTCGTCACTTGCGGGCAGGTGGTTGCCAAGAAGCTCGGTAAGGGCCTCTTTAAGCAGTGTAATGCGCTTAAGTACCCGGTTATGATTGTCCGTAATATAAACCGCATCCTTGCTGTGAGCTGCCTGCTCCAGTTTGTATGCTTCGTCGGAAATGACGTTCTCGCCGATCATTTTGCAGGAACTCTTGGTGGCATGAATTATGATTTCATAGTTTCCCCAGTCCTCGGCGGCATAGAATTTGTTAAGGTTGTCTATCTTATTGGAAAGTTCTTCCGTGAACTGAACCACCAGTTCCATATAGAAATCCTTATCGCCGTCAAAGTAGCCGAGACCTGCTGCAGTATCGATTCCCGCTGCTTCGAGTTTTTCGAATACATCGGGAGGATAGTTTGATTCGGCAGATGCATCTGCCTCTGTGTTTTCCGCAGCTTCAGGACCGAATTCGAATACTTCGTCATCTGCCACAGGCGCTTCTTCGCCCTCGCTTACGTAGGAGATGGAATTCTTGGGAAGAAGTCTCTTAAGTGTACGTTCAAGTTCCTCAAGAACAATAGGTTTGCTTACAAATCCGTCGAAACCTTCGGAGAGGAACATCTGCTTGGCTGAACTCATGGCGTTGGCTGTAAGAGCCACCATAGGAGTGTCATGGTTCTTTCCGTGAAGGTCGGTCTTGATCTTCTTCATGGCTTCCACACCGTCCATGCCGGCCATCATGTGATCCATAAATACTATGTCATAAACGTTGTCATGGCACATCTGAATGGATTCGGGACCTGACTTGGCAGTGCTTACCTTAAGGCCGTAGCGCTTGAAAATGCTGGAGGCAACAATAAGGTTCATAGGCTCATCATCTACGATAAGCGCCTGAATACCGCTTACTACCATCTTGGAGCCTGTAGGCTTGACTTCGCTGCTGGTGTTAAGAATAGACACGATTGGGAAGGAGTAGAACGGCATCTGCATTAGTTTTACACGTGAGCTTGACGGAAGGTTAAGCTCGTGATAGTAGACAACCGTAACAACACAGTTTTCCGCTATCTTTTCAATTGCATCTCTGTTGGTAAGATACTCGTTTTCTCCCACAAATAAATGGGTGACGGAATCGTCTACCTTGTAAAGGTCTTTTCCGTCTGAGATTCTGAAGATTCTTACGCGAAGACCTCTGGCCAGGTTTTTGGCCTGATGGGTATAGAAATCCCTGACAGCGGGAGTGCTGAGGTTTTCAAAATTAAAGAAAGAAGCCACGTGTATCTTTTCGGGATTGTTAACGGACATGCAGCTGTTGTCATCCGTTACGGACATAGGAATTGAAACGTGAACCTCGGTTCCTTCTCCAACCTTGCTGCGGATAGTCATGAATCCGCCGAGAAGAGAAACAAATCCGTGCACAATTCCAAGACCGAGGCCCAAACCGCTTCCGGATCTGGAACGGCCGGAATCAGACTGGTAGAAACGGTCATATACATGTTCGATTTCTTCGGGAGTCATACCGATACCCGTATCGGTAACATCAAGATAGAGGTTGATGCCGTATTCCCTTTTGACAGCGGAAATCTTAAGGCATACGCCTCCGGCTTTTGTATATTTAAGGCCGTTGGATACAAGGGCCTTAATAATCTTTTTAAGTTTTGTTACGTCGGTATTAAGAACCGCCGGAATGTCGGGGTCGATGTCCACAACAAGGTCCATATCGTCGGGAACATTCTCTCTGATGTCTGTCATGATATCGTTCATGGCAGAAGAAAGCATGAAATCTTCATAGTTGGTAACTATGGTTCCGCGGTCGATTTCCGAATAATCGAGAATATCGCTGATCTGGTCGGCGATACGCTTGCCGGCGCTGCGGACGGAAATCATGTCGGTTTTCATCTCTTTGTCGTCGGTTTTATCGATGCAGATGCTTGATAAACCGATAATGGCATTAACCGGTGTTCTGATTTCGTGAGAAACGTTGGCAAGGAAGTCGTTAAGACGGTTGGTGGATACGGTGAGCTGTTCAATCTGGTCGGCGGAGTCGCGAAGAACCTGGTCCCACTTAACTATGGTGAGCCTGCACATCCAGCCGATCATGGTTATGATCGAATAGTTCATAGTGATACGGCATATTAACAGAGCATCAAAGGTGGTACCGTTTTGATAAAGCTGATAAATATCATAGGTCATTGTTATGTAGTAAACAACCTGACCGAGATAGATAAGTCCCTTCTGGCTTGTAAGTGTATAAAGAAGCAGAAGAGAGATCATGATTACGATATGATCGAAGGTACTGGTGATGTGAGTGCCGTACACAAAATAGTTGGCCATCATTATGCCGGCATATACCCATGATCTCTGAGTGTCGGTGAGTATGGCTTTTATGTGCAGGAACCAGCATACCATAAGGCCTGCAAGTATGGGCAGCAGTATCCACTTTTCCCAACCCAGGAGAAAAGAGATGATGACATGCATTGCCACAAAGATTGTATAGGCCACAACAATTATAAGATGTGAAAATTTGAAGAATTCAAATCTTTCTTCTCTTGTATTCATAGTCTTTAACACTTCCCCTTAAGAGTTACTATTTTACGATTCTGTATTTCTTTCTGAGTCTTACCAGCTCTAATGTATGATTGATACGGAGCTTTAAAATCTCAGGAAGCAATGGCTTTTTAATATAATCGATAGCACCTAAGGAAAGACCTTTTACTTCGCTGCCGTCGGATGTGTCGGAGGCAAGGAAGATAACTTCGGTCTTGGCAAGGTCGCCGCCGATTTCCTTCATTTTGTTGTAAACTTCAAATCCGTCCATGCCGGGCATCTTAATGTCCAGAAGAACAAGGTCCGGAACCTTTTCGAGGGTGTTGGTGTAATCCAGGAATTCCTGTCCGGAGAGGAAGCCCGTTATGTTGATTCCGAACTCGTCCAGTTGCTTTTCGACAAACTGGATGTTCATCAGGTCGTCGTCAACGATAACAATATGGGCGTTGGCTCCTCCGAAAGGAACTCCGCCGTCGTTTCTTGTGAAGTCGGCTTCATAGGAAATATTAAGCATATTTGGATGGGCCTGGTCCCATTCATCCTTGATCTTTTGAATTCCGCGCTCCAAAAACTCTTCGCGGGTATCTGTCATGAGAGCAAAGTACTGGTTGAAACGTACTCTGGTAATGATATCCGATTTTCTGAGAGAACTCATAAGATGATCCGCAAATTCGTCGCATCTTTCCGCATATTCTTCGTCGGATACGGATTCCTGCTTGTCCAGAGTGAAAAGAGCCTTGGCAACATTTACTTTGCTTCTTGTGAAATATCTCATGGCAAAGCGGTATGCGTAGGCAAATGCTGCCGAATCCAGCTGAAGTGCCACATCCGGAATGTTTCTTTCGCTCATGATCTCGCAGATGGTATCGATGTTCATTACATCGGAATCCTCATCTTTAAACATGTCGGGAGAGTATACGGCATAACCGTGTTTTCCGTTTTTCTTTACTGTATAAAGGCATTTGTCTGCAAGTTTGAAAAGCTTTGAATAGCTGTTGCCGTACTTGGGTGCATAGATTGCTCCCACGGAACTTCCGAGAGGAATACTCATGTCATCCCCCATCATTTCCTTGGCAGATGCCACCAGATCGTCGTTAAGGATTTTTGTAATCCCGGCAACTTCTTCTTCGGTCTGAACGCCTTTTGCAAAGGCCACGAATTCGTCGCCTCCGATACGTCCGCATCCGCTTCCTTCGGGAACGGCGGATTTAATGATATTTGCAAAAGAAATGAGAACCTTGTCGCCCATTTCATGTCCGTAAATATCATTTACGAGTTTGAAAGAGTCAAGGTCGATCATAAGAAGGGTGCCCGGAACGGAAGAGCAGAGCTTGTCCAGTTCGGTGCCTGTTGCTGCTTTGTTAAGAAGACCTGTTAATTTATCGGTGGATGCTTCGGTCTTAAGAGATATCATTTCGTTCTGGGTGGAAATGACATTGTCGATTCTCCTGATGAGAACGTCGGGATTGAACGGCTTACGGATATAGTCGGAAACGCCTATTTCGAAACCGCGGGTTTCCGTGCCGGTGTTGTCATCTGCCGTAAGGAAGATAACAGGGGTTTCGTTGAAATTCTTCTCGGCTTCAAGTTCCCTCAGAAGTCTGAAGGCTTCGAAACCGTCCATTTCCGGCATTTTAATGTCCAGAAGAATCAAATCCGGGGTGCCGTTTTCCGAAATGTAATCAAGCATGGCCCTGCCGCTTTTGAGGGCGGTAACACGCATGTTGTTTTTGCTTAAGATAGTTCCGGCCATTTTGATGTTAGTCACATCGTCGTCCACAACCATAACCCATTTTGCCATAAATCCAACCTCCGTATCGATCTTTTTTTCCCGGCAGATGCCCTGCCGCGATAAAGACATAATTTCGCATAATAATCTAATTCTAAAGTTACTACATTTTTGTCTTTTTTTCTACTCTTATATATATTTTATATATATAAAACTTCGAAAATGGTGGAAAATTCCCTGTATTGCGTGGTAAAATGTTAGACAGAAGAGTATTTGTTTTTGATTTGTACCGAAAGGCGGTTAATTATGATAAAAGTAGCTTTTTTTGATACCAAAGACTATGATAAGGCTTCCTTTCTTCCTTACGAAAAAACTGCCGGTCTTGAGTTTAAGTTTTATGAAACAAAACTCACGGAAGACACAGTGGATCTTGCCAGGGGAAGCGATGCGGTCTGTGTATTTGTAAACGATACGGTAAATGCCGCAGTCATAGACAAACTGGTTGCCATGGGCGTAAAGGTTGTTGCCTTAAGATGCGCCGGCTATAACAATGTGGATATTAAATATGCCATGAAAAAGATTCATGTCTTCAGAGTTCCCGCTTACTCGCCATATGCGGTGGCTGAACATGCCATGGCACTGCTTCTGACATCCGTCAGAAGGATTCACAAAGCTTACATCAGAACCAGGGATTTTAATTTTTCTTTAAGCGGTATGACGGGCTTTGACCTTCACGGCAAAACCGTAGGTGTAGTAGGAACAGGAAAGATCGGAAGAGTATTTATTGACATCTGCCGCGGTTTCGGAATGAAAGTGGTGGCCTACGATCTTTATCCTGCAGCGGATTCGGGAATCGACTATGTCTCTTTGGATGAACTCTTTAAGGTCAGCGATGTAATTTCGCTTCATTGTCCGTTAAGCGATGAAACCTGGCATATGATCGATTATCCTGCCATTGAAAAGATGAAGGACGGTGTAGTTATTCTAAATACATCAAGAGGCGCATTGATCAATGCCGAGGCACTTCTTGAGGGCATCAAATCCAAGAAGATCGGAGCTGCATGTCTGGATGTATACGAAGAAGAAGCCAACATCTTCTTTGAAGACAGGTCGGGACACATTTTAAGAGATGACCTTTTGTCAAGGCTGATTTCCATGCCGAATGTAATTGTTACTTCGCATCAGGCATTTCTTACGGAAGAGGCTCTTGCCAACATAGCAGCTACCACAGTTGAGAACATAACCTGTTTCTATCATAACAACGGTAACTGTGACAATGAACTTTGCTACAGATGCGGCAGCGCCCAGATTTGCGAAAAGACGCATCTGAATAATAACAGAGTACAATAATCTTTTTGTTTAACATCAGGAGGGGAATATGGGGAATAAACAAATAGTAATGGTAACCGGTGCCGGAAGGCCCGAAGCTCTGGGATTCAATCTTGTTCTCAGATATCTTGAAGGCGGCAACAGAGTAATTGCCACAGTAAGAAAATATTCGCCGAAGCTTGAAGTTTTAAAAGGCATATACGGCGACGATCTTATTATTCTCAAAATGGATATCGGTATTACCGATTCGGTGGAAAGAGCCGCACAGGAACTTGCCGAAAAAGTAGACCACATAGACATTCTTATCAACAATGCCGTGTCTGTGTCTCCGGACTGCGACAAGGGCTTCTTTGATGCCAATCTCGACTACATTGCGGGAACCGTGGATATTACCGCCGTCGGTCCCATGAGAGTCATCAAGGCCTTTTACAGTCTTCTGAAAAACAGTAAGGGTACGGCGTTGATCATCAATATATCATCCGAAGCGGGCAGTATAACAAAGAGCGGAAGAACAGCTCAGATTGAGTACTGCATGGCCAAGGCTGCCCTTAACATGGCAACGGTACTCATTGCCAACACCTTTAAGGGCGATACTTCGGTGAATATATTCTGTGTTCATCCGGGCTGGATACGTACCGACGGCAGGTCCGATAATCCTGCGCCTCTTTCATCCTACGAAGCAGCCGGAATTCTTCAGGATTTGTTCGAAAAGAGAAGAGAGGACTTTACCGGCCACAGGTTTATAACCAACGAGGGTGAAGATTATCCGTATTAATATTTCGATGTAAAGATAATATGTCAAAAACTCTTTGTTTATTTTGTTCATTAATAAAAAAATGTTTTAAATGAGTATTTTTTTGTGGAATTATAACAAATTGTTTTGTATCATATATGTTAGGACATTCTAACCGAAGAGTTTGATATGTGTATACATTTTTTATAAAGGGGGGTCCTTGCTTTGATAGACAAATCGGGTTTTATTAAAAATGTGGCGGAGGTAATGCTTTCCGACTATTCCTGCGTTTACTATGTCGATGCTGACACCGATGAATATTATATGTGTTTCGTCGATCCGAATACTCATGAAATCAAGTATGACCAGGAAGGAAAGGATTTCTTCGGATACCTTCGTAATGAAGTTTCCGCAAAGGTTTTTAAGGAAGATAAAGAAGCCTACGAAAAGGAAATACAGAAGGACATCATTCTGGAGAAGATCAAGAACGGTGAAACCTTAAATCTTCAGTTCCGTTTCCTTGTTAACGGAGTGGATGTTTACCACGATTTCCGATTCATCAAGGATAAGAATGAGGACGCCAATACATTTGTCCTCGGAGTAATCAACATCGATGATTACATCCATGAAAAGCAGGATGCCGACCGTGCAAGACATGAGCGCAGGGTTTATAACCAGATTGCCGACAGTCTTGCCGGAAAGTTTGATGTTATCTATTACATTAATTCAGAGTCCGGAAAGTATCTCGAGTTCAAGGCCAACAACATTTACGGCAACCTTGAAATCATTGAAAACGGTCAGGATTTCTATCTTGATGCTGCTGCCAATGCCGACATTATTGTTTTCTCGGCAGACAGGGAAAAAGTAAAGAAAGCCGTCGAGAAGCATTATATAATATCAAAACTCAATGATTACAAGCGTTACAGCATGGCTTACCGTCTTTTGGTCGATGACAAGATTCAGCACACACGCATGACTGTTATGTGGGCCAGCGATAAAAAACACATTATCATTGGTGTTGAAAACATTACCGCGGAAGTTAAGAAGGAGCAGGAACAGAAGGAAGCTCTGGATGAAGCCAAGGAACAGGCACTTCGTGATGAACTTACAGGCGTAAGAAACAGAACAGCCTACCAGGAATTTGAAGAGTCCCTTCAGCTTCGCATTGAGAACGATGCCACAACAACCTTCGGTATTGTTATCGGAGATCTTAATAATCTCAAACTTATCAATGATTCACTGGGACATAATGCCGGTGATGAATATATCAGACAGTTCTGCAAACTTCTTTGCGACACCTTCTCACACAGCCCGATTTTCAGAATCGGCGGTGATGAATTTGTTGTAGTTCTTCGTGGACGTGATTACCAGGCCAAGAACGAGCTCATTGACGGACTTCGTCACAGAATGCTCTACAACAAGGAAACCGGTTCCGGACCTGTTGCAGCTATCGGTATGTCTGTTTTTGATGTAACAAGAGATAAGCAGGTTTCTGAAGTATTCGACCGTGCGGATTCCGAAATGTTCTCCAACAAACGCGCTCTTAAGAGAGGCATCGTAATTGAAGAAAAGAACGAGGAATCCGAAAAGGAAGTAGTTCACGAAATTCCTGAAATCAGAAAGCAGAGACTGGATTCGTTGTACTATGCATTTTCCGTGATTGCAGAAAACGGTTTTGCATATATCTGTGATGTTCATTATGATTTCTCACGCTGGTCCGGAGAACTTGTAAAGAAGTTTGAACTTCCGGGCAGATTCATGTATAAGGCAGGAGACATTTGGGCAGAGCATCTGCATCCGGATGACAGAATGTCTTTCAAGAAGAGTATTGAAAGCATCTATAACGGTACTGCAAGTGAGCATGATATGTATTACAGAGCTCAGCTTCCTGACGGTACCTACGTAAAATGTCTTTGTAGAGAACTTGTAATTCGTAATCAGCTTGGTGAGCCGGAATACTTCGGCGGATTCATCCGTCTTCTCGGACCGGATGAAGGTTAATTGAAATTTATACCGCGAAGCAATGC